>JAGLOH010000347.1 GCA_023139025.1 Candidatus Heimdallarchaeota archaeon
TTCAACAAATGGGCGTGTATTAAGTCCTAGACATTTATTTTTGTCTATTTTGTTTTTAGAGCACTTCTAACATAAAATTAAACCTTACCGCAAGGTTAAATATATTTTTCATTCATCACCTTCTTGTCAAGAGGACTCTCTATTAGAGATGAAACGGTAATATAACCGTAATGAAATCGCTTAAACGCTTGAAATCGTATCTTTCAGTTCTTTTTCCTTTTTTATAATTGATAATAATTAGATTTAATTTCAAACATAAGCAAACGACTGTTTCTTCATTCTTGTATCATAAATTGGATCAACTAATTTAGTTCCAGTAAAAGTCTAAAATAAATTTGGATTTAGTTTAATGATTTCATCATTAATCCAAGTATTAAATAAATTTCTAAAGTATTCTAAGGATTTTTGAACAGCTGAGTAATGTGTAAATTTACCCTTTTTCCAACCCTTAATCAAATTTAGTTTCTCAAGGATACTAAGATGATAAGATATATTAGACTGGCTTTTTCCTAATATAGCTTCTAATTCACATACACATCGATCTTTTTCCATCAAGATTCTAAGAATTATAATCCTATCAATGTGAGAAAATGCTTCCAATAATCTTGATAAATCAGTAAGGTATGATTCTTTTAATATTTCTTTTCTGAATTCTACTAATTTATTGTAGTATACTCCAGCATCCTCGATATCCTCACATTTTGCTAGTGTATTGATTAATTCCATTTCTTTTTTATTATATTTCATACTGTGTACTTCCTATGATATTATTTATAGATTCTTTAGTGCACATTTACATATCAAAAATTTTTAATATAAAACAAAAATCATCAATGTGTAATAAATATTTCTAATGAGTGAAATAATATGGGTGATATTGTTAAAACTGGTAAGATTGAGGATTTAACCGAAACGAAAGAAGGGCTTGGATTATTTGAAAAATTATTGCCCATTTGGATTGTAATTTGTATGGGCTCAGGTATTTTGCTTTCGTTATATGCACCAAGTATTGCTGAAACTATTGATAGTTGGCAAGTTAGGGGAATATCAATACCAATAGGAATATGTCTATTTTTTATGATGTACCCAGCTATGCTAAACCTTCAAGCATCAGAATTAAGGAAATTAGCAAAAAATCCTAAACCAATTATCCTAACATTAATTTCAAATTGGATAATAGCACCTTTTATAGGTTGGGGACTTGCTCGATTATTCCTTCCTGGAAATGAGCAATTAATGTTCGCAATAATTCTCTTAGCTTCCAGTCCTTGTACAGCAATGGTTCTGGTTTGGGGTTATTTAGCTGATGGAAACCAAGAACAAAATGTGATTACTACAAGTCTTAATACAGTAACCATACTCATTGGGTATGCGCCAATGGTTGCTTTGTTATCTGGAATTGCAAATATCTCTATAGATGTCATTTCTCTTATTATAACTGTTGCAATCTTTATCGGAATCCCACTTGTTTTAGGAATTCTAAGTAAAAAACTGATTATAAGTGCAAAAGGAGAAGAATGGTTTAAAAATAAATACATCCCGATTGTGGGAAAAATTTCAATATTTTCTTTGCTAACTACTCTAGTAGTTCTGTTCTCATTAAATGGAAATGTGATGATCACTAATTTCAACTTACTATTACTAGTATCGGTACCAATATTATTGGGTTTCATTATAGTGGTGGGTTATAATTTACTTATCACTCGATTCACAAAATTAGCTTACAAAGAAGGTGTAATTACAGTAATTATTGGATCATCAAGCCACTTTGAAATTGCTATAGCAACAGCTATTGCCATGTATGGAGTAGGTTCTATTGCAGCACTAGGGACTACAATGGGGCTATTCTGGGAGATACCTATAATGGTTGGATTGGTATATCTCGCTAAATATCTCAAAAAGAAAAATTGGTGGAAAGGAACAACGAAGTAATTTTTTTGGGAAATATATTTTGTGATTAATATTCAACTAAATAAGTATATTACCAAATATTTGCAATTTATTCAACCACATTAAGATTTCACTATTTGAAGCTTCAGCTGGAGAACCATAGATGGCGATTCCTTCTAAAACAGTAGCTTGAGAGCTCATTTTTCTAATATCAGTTAAACATCGAGCTTCTCCTCCACCTCCATGTGTTGCAAAAGGAATTACAGTCTTCTCTGATAAATCATGCTTGGAAAGAAATGTAGCAACAGGAGGAGCCATTGTACTGTACCAGTTAGGAGTACCAACAAAGATGATATCATATTCATCTATATTCTCTACCATACTTTTTATTGGTGGTTTAATCTGATCATCAATTTCTACCTTACTTACTTTGAGAACATCTTGATAACTCGGAGGATATTCATTAACTTCTTCAATTCTGAATAGATCTCCGCCAACAAGGTTCTTTATCTGATTAGCAAATTTCTCTGTATTTCCTGTACGTGTATAGTACGCTATCAGAACTTTTTGCTGTAGCTCTTCATCCATTTCATTTGTGTTCATTAGGATGTTCACATCGATTAGCTATTTTTAAGCTTAATCATGATTTGCTTTTGTCATTCTTGAGAGAGTAGTTTTAATTGAATATCTTTATATTGTAAAGGTTAAGAAGTTATCAAATGAACACTGTCAAAGACGTATTAAAAAAGGGCAAGGCAGCCATAGGAACCAGTGCTTCTTTGAAGAGTCCAGTGGATTTCTT
>JAGLOH010000348.1 GCA_023139025.1 Candidatus Heimdallarchaeota archaeon
TACTGTTCTATAGCATCTGCTATAACTTGAATACCTTCATAAGTGTACCATAAATCTATCTCAATGTCCTTTTGTGGTCCTTGATAAAAGCTAAAATAGAACGCAGGGATTATAACTCCAAGTACTGCAATAGAAACTGCTACAATTTTTACATACTTGGAGACCATCTTGTATATTCCTTCTAAATTCTCTTTTTATTGTTTTGCGTTTAATTGTAAGAAAATGATATTTCTATTCAATTTCTTTGTCTATTAATTTATTACTTAAAGTGTTGTCAGTTAATAAAATTTATATCACTAATGCAGATAAATTTACTCATGAGTAGCAAAGTCAATACAATTTTTATTGGTATAATTTCAGTTTTAATTCTTACTGGAGCTGGTTTAGGCATATATTTTGGTGCGTTTTATGAGCAGATTCCTGATACAAATGTTGTCTTGACTCTCCAAGGATCAAGTTCTACAAAGAATTATACAATGACTGAAATCAGGGATTTTGTTAATATTACAGGATATGCTGGTTATAGAAAATCCACTGGCACACTAGTAGGACCAAATCTTTACAAAGGTGTAGAAATATCAACTCTTCTAAATGATGTAGGGGGGTTAGCTGGTGGAGAGGAGCTTGAGATAGTATCTAGTGATAATTATAAAGTCATTTTTACATATGATATGCTTCAAGGACATTTTCCTGCTTATGATAGTACTACTGGAGATTACTTAGGCGTAGGAAATTTTAGTATTATTTTAGCATATGAAATGGATGGGGGGAACTTAGATCCAGGCGATGGAAAACTAAGAATTGCTGCTGTAGCTGAGGATGGAGAAATGTATCTATCTGATGGTTCACCATGGGTGAAAGATGTAGTAGAACTTAATGTCATAACTCTAAGTTCATGGATTGTTTATTTGTATGGAATAACTAACGATAGTATAGATAAGCCTACCTTTGAAGCGTTTATGCATTTCAATGAAGGAGAAAATAGATTGTTTTACCAAGTACAAGAAGGAGATAGATTTAACACATACGAAGGCTTAGCTTTATGGAGAATAATTGCAATAATTGATGGAGGTGCTACTGATTCCTTTAATGACTCGCTTGCAGCATCTGGTTATAATATTATTCTCAAGAATTCTTTAGGTGAAACTGTTAATCTGAATGCAGTAGACATTGCAAGAAATGATAGTATTATATTAGCTGCTGAGAAAAATGCGGTCTTTCTAAGCGGAAGTGACGCCCCATTAAAATTGGTTGGACCTAGTGTAGTTTCTCTAGAAATGATTGGAGGAATTATTGAAATCAGATTGGACTTATAATTGAGTTTGATGGTATAATGTCTCCAATCCTTATTGTTAAATATGGCACTTTATATAGCCAAAAATAATATCTGAAACAGAGTTGGGAAAGAATGATTGAAAATAACTCAGACCTTCTCACAGGAGAGTTTTTTGACCCAGTTATGGTTAAGTATAGTAAAAAAAGCCATTTAAAGTGGGTAATCAGTCATGTTCTAGCCCATAAAGGTATGATTGCCTTATTTTTTCTTTTTGCCACAATAAGCGCAGCAATAGCTGCTATTTCTCCAGTTATACTTGGAAAATTAATTACAGAAATTTTGGATCCTTTTGGAATTTGGGATCGAATCACATTTTTCGCGTTTATAATTCTAATATTAACAATAATAAGTGGTATTGCTAGCTTTGCTTCTGGTTTAATTATTGAAATAACATCTCAAAGGGTTGAAAGAGATATTAGAGATGAATATTATGCCTCTATGTTATCTAAATCAATGACCTTCCATGATGAAGTTAAAGCAGGTGACGTTATGGCCAGGGCTACCTTTGATACTAGAATGGTAAATTTCTTTGTCAATCCAGTAATCCATTTAGCATATGCTGCAGTTTTTGGGGTTTTATTTACGATAGGAACAATGTTCTTCATAACTCCCTATTGGAATGGTCTTCCAGTTCTCATTATTATACCGGTAATCATTGCTTTCCCAATTTTCTTTTTCGCTAGAAGATTTTACAAATCAGTAGGTCCAATATCAATGCAGATACAAGCATCTTACTCTAGTCTTTCTGCTTATTTGCAGGAGAAATTACTAGGAATTAGTGTTATCAAAACATTTGCTCGAGAACCATTCGAAAGAGTTTCGTTCAGAGAAAAAAATGATAAGTTATCAGAAGAAATTATAACAAGAGGAAAATTAAGATCAAAATATTATCCTGTATTATTTGTGGGTATGGGGGTTGGTCTCTCAATTCTATGGGGGAGTTTACTAATAAATTGGGGCATAGGAAATCCTGTTACTTCAGTTTTATGGAATCAAGAAATTTTGTTAGCTGGAGGGGGATCTGTGTCGGGATTTGGTGTCGGAGAATTGATAACATATTCTCTTTTAGCAGGAAATCTCTTCTTTCCAATTTGGGTGATGTCGTGGATGTTAGTTCTTGTTCAAATGGGATTTGCTGGAGCAGATAGAATTGTCGACATTCTAACGAAAGAGGCGATTATACCAGCACCTGAGCAACCTATTGAACTAGAATCATTAAAAGGAAATATAGCATTTAAAGATTTAACTTTTGCTTATGAAGGTGAAACAAAAGTTTTGAAGAATGTATCTTTTTCTGTTCCTTCAGGCAGTAGAGTTGTTATAGTAGGA
>JAGLOH010000349.1 GCA_023139025.1 Candidatus Heimdallarchaeota archaeon
CAGACTATTGTAGAAGCCACACCTCTCGGCCTTGGAAGAGATTTAGATGTTTTAGTAGAATGTTCAAAGAAGTCTGGTCTCAATATTGTCACTTGTACTGGTGCTTGGGATGGAAGTGATGTAAAGGGATTAAGCGTTCCTGATGCCATCAAAAAAATGACCATTGATGAAATAGTTAATGTCTGGACAAGAGAGTTTGAAGAAGGAATTGATGATACTGGGATTAAGCCTGGGTATATTAAATTAGCATTAGGTGATGAAGGAGAAATCTTCCCTTTACAAGAAAAAATACTTCGAGCAGGCGCGAGAACAAGTAAGAAGACAGGAATGCGCATCCAATGTCACATCTATACCTCATCATCTGTGCCTAATGCTATCAAGATTATTGAAGACGAAAAACTACCTTATGATAGATTCATTTGGGTTCATGCTGATGGTCAAATGGACTTGGAAAAAATTCTTGAATTTGGGAAGAAAGGAATATGGTTACAATTTGATGGTATAGGTATGGCTGAAGATTTTTCCAAATATCCTCCTGCAATAGGAAAATTGATTGAGGAAAATCTAATCCCTCAATTGCTTTTTGGACAAGATTCTGGTTCTTTCTGGGTAAAAGATGATAAAGAAGAATGGCCAATGAGACCTTATGCTAGATTTTTCAACGAATTTGTTCCTTACTGTGTTGAAGAAGGAATAGAAAGTGAATTAATCAACAAAGTTATCACAGAAAATTCAAAAAGAGCACTTTCAATTAGATAGCTTTCTTAAAACAGAAAGAATGGCTGGATTCCAGAAGAAGATAAAACAGGAGCAAATCTATTCAATTCTACTCCGATATAGAGTAAAATTCTTTTTCCTCGTCGTGACACAGCAGCTGAATAACATGTTTTCCAGAATAGATTACTGGTTGTACACCTCCCATTGACATTGACCATTGGCCTGACATGTAGAAATTACTTAAACCAGGTAATCTCTTTTCAACACTAGAAGTAAAAGCATCTGCTGTTGGTAAGAAACCCATGTAGGATCCTCTTTCATTGAGTGTATATCTCCAGTATGTATAAGGTGTTGCTACATCAATTACTTCAATCTTATTTTTTACCTCAGGATACCTACTCTCTAACCATTCTATTGTTCTTTCAGCTAGTTCTTTCTTTGCTTGGTTGTACTCTTTCTTGTCTTTCCTTAAAACAAACCAATATTCCCACTCGGTATCAAAATCAACTTGGATAACTGTTTTTCCTTTTGGAGCAAAGTGAGGGCTATAATTGAAGAATCGAATCATAATATTCTCTTTTTCTTCCTCGGCAACTATAACTGGATCAGTTGTCTTGAAAAACGTCATCCAAACTTCATCTTTGAATTCCATATTAACTCCTAAACTAACACTTACGAATGGATCAACTGTCTTCCATTTACTATAAATTTTATTGATCTTGTCGTTAGTATAATCTCCTTTAAGCATATCATAGATTACTGTACGTCCATCAATTGCAGAAATAACGAAATCAGCATTATGAACAGAACCATCTTCTAGACTAATCCCAATTGCCTTATTAGCTTCAACAAGGATATCCTTAACCTTCGATTTGTATTCGATCTTTCCTCCAAGTTCGAGATATCTTTCTTCCAACTTATTAGCAAAATCTAATGATCCCTTAGCCAACACTCCCATCTGTTTTTGAGAAACAAAACTCAAAACCATCCAAAGAAAAACAATAGGAACACTTGGTAAGAACATGTAGAGGAGGAGCTCTTTAAACATAGGATCATGGATGTCCTTAACATACTCACTAACAGGTTTCATGGATTTACCCATGAAGTATTTGAGTGCTTTTCTGTTCTGCCAAAGTTCCTTTATCCAATCTCTTTTTCTCATTAATTCTAAAGGTTCTTTGAATCCGAACTCACTAATATCAGTCTTAGATAAACCTCGGGTTGCTCTGATGAATTGATTAACTTTTTTCTTGTCTTCAGGAAATAGAGTGTGAAGGTCTGTTTGAAACCTGTCTAAATCAGCAGAAATATCTATCATTCTTCCGCTTTTTTCATCGATATATCTTGCATAGGTTTCAATATCTACACATTCTGCTTTGTGGGCTCCAACTTCTTTGAAAACATTGTAAAGAGATAAACCTGGTTTGTAACCAGTAAGAAAATGAATTCCCCCATCTATCAAATAATCTTTCCTTTTCCAACAAGCAGCAAGACCACCAGGAACAGGATTTTTCTCGAAAATAGTAGTTTCGTAATCGTTCATTTGAGCATAGATACCTGTAGATAATCCTCCCAATCCTGCACCGATGATGATTACTTTCTTCTTTTTCATTACTCTACACTGTTTCTTTATTCTATAAAATCATGTTGCACCAGTTTGTCGTAATTCATCGGCAATATTCATTTTCTTTATCTTTCTTAGTAATCTCATTGTTGCAAGCCATAATGCAAGCAGCGATAAGATCAAAACAATTGGCCAGGCGAACCATGGAATGGATTTTGACATGTAGAATTTGTCTTCAAGCATATAATCTATAGTCCACCAGTAAGTTAAATATCCAAATGGTATTGTAAGAATTAAACTAAAGAAGCTGAGAATAGCATTTTCCCAAAAGATCATTCTCCGTATATATCTTTTTCTCGTCCCCATTGCTTTAAATGCT
>JAGLOH010000035.1 GCA_023139025.1 Candidatus Heimdallarchaeota archaeon
CCAGTACTGAGTTGTATGAACTTGGTCTAGATTCTAATGTTTATTTGGGGCACATTATTCGAGATAATATCTACCTTTCTGCTAACCTTATCATCTGGAGAGATCGTTCAAATCACGTTAGCTTCTTCAGAGTAAGAAGGGTTGAAGGTGAAAAATATGTAGGAACTTGCTCCTGCCTTTTGGGTGATGGAAAACAAATGATTAAAGAATTCTTCAAACCATTGTTTTTAACATCATCAACGATAGACATTGATGGATCAAAAGGTTCTGGACAAAATCGAATTGTAGCAAATGTAAAAGAAATTAGCAACGACTTAGATCAGTTACTTAGAAAATAAGCTACTTTCATTTTTTCTTTAAAACTCCAAAACCATCACATAAACTGAATTTAATCATACACTCTCCAGTTTTTGTAACGTAAAATTTGCAGTATCCTCCCATTATGGCTTCGTATTTTTCACAATCAGCACCTGAATCGTCGTCTTCTGATTTATTTTTGCTAGGAGGAAGTGGAATATCTGCCATGAAGTACACCTATAGAAATAGGAATTTGTGCAATATATAATATTTTCTTAATGTTTCAATCATCCTGTTAGATATTTGGGGTTTATTCTCTCACAATTAGGACAATATTCATCATTCTTGCTTAAAGGTGTTTCACATCCAGTACACTTGAATGGTTTTTCATTCTCTTCTCTTGTTTCTTTTTTTTCGGAATTTGCTTCACTAAACATTTCTAATAATACTTTAAAACAAATGATTAATAATTATTACGGGTAAAATAATCAAATTAATTAATATATTTTTTACAAGGACACAATGCTTATTATATGCCTTGAACCTCATAATCTTTAAGATAGATAATGAATCTGGTGGTATTAAAGTGATAAAATTAACTGTAAGAATAGATAATATATTAGATTCAGATCCAGAATATATGTTAATTAATTCTGCTTTAGCCCATAAGTATGATATTTTACCAGGGCAACTAATTGAGATTTCTCCTTTTAATATAGGATTAAAAGTATATACTAGTGACAAATATCCCGAAAACACTGTTGGGATATCTGGAAAACTAGCAAAAGAACATGGTATTCAGAAAGGTAATGAAATAGTTTTAAAAGAACTAACCAGTGAAAATTTAATTCATCTGATCCATAAAAAGATGAAGGGAGAGGTTCTCCAAGAAGAAGAAATAGATGCAATTTTTGAATCAATTGATAAGAATCTAATGCATCCAACACAAATTGCCGTACTGATGTCATTATTTCAGGTTCAAGGTTTAACTTTAGAAGAAACAACATCAGTTGCTAAAGCAATAATCAATAATTCACAAATTCTAAATATTAAGAAAAAACCTGTAGTTGACAAACATAGTATTGGAGGAATCGCAGGTAATAGAATAACACCTATTATGGTACCTATATTAGCAGCATCGGGACTAACAATTCCAAAAGTGTCAACAAGAGCAATTACATCTCCAGCAGGAACTATAGATGCTGTTGAATTGCTTATGCCTTGTGAATTAACGCTAGAAGAAATGACAGAGGTTGTTGATACCACAGGGGGTTGTATAGTTAGTGGTGAAACTGTAGGTTTAGCAGACGTATCAGATAAGATTATTGCTGTCCTTGAAAAGGTAAAAATTGATCCCAAGGAATTTATGGTCGCTAGTATTATTGCCAAAAAAATAGCTGCTGGTTCCGAATATGTTCTTATTGATCTACCAACAGGTAAGGGAGCTAAAGTAGTTCACAGAGAAAATGCACAACAGGTTGGTAGTCTATTCATTTCGTTAGCTTATGCTTTAAAAATCAAACTTGATTGTATAATCAGTCCTGGAGACAGACCTATTGGAAGTATGATTGGACCAGCATTAGAAGCAAAAGATGCTCTTCAAATTTTAACAGATCAAGGTGGAAGTGCTGATCTGATGAGAAAAGCTCTCTCATTGTCAGGTATAATTCTTGAAGCTCACAATTTGTGTCCTCGAGGATATGGTTTTGAGTATGCAGAAGATATTTTGAGAAGTGGAAAAGCACTACAAAAGTTCAAAGAAATTGTAATAGCTCAGGGAGGAGACGGAAATATTAAAGTAAATGATATCCCGCAAGCACCCTATATTGACACCATAGAAGCAAAGAGTGACGGTGTTGTATATGCAATTGATAGCGCTCCCATCTCAACAATAGCTAGACAAGCAGGAGCACCTTCTGATAAAACTGCAGGAGTTGTTCTTAAAGTAAAAAGAGGAGATAGATTCAAAAAAGGTGACGTTCTATTTGAAATACATTCATCTACTGAAAGTAAACTGACATCTGCTGTCAAATTAGCAACATCAGATTTTGAACCCATTGATATGGAAAAAATGATTTTAGACATTATCAGAGGTCCTAAGGAGTTGTAGGTTAAATCATGAGTAATCTTGGTAGCTTTGAATACCAATATTCTGTTTTTTCTACTTCCCAACCTTTCAATTCAGAAACGGTAATCGAACTCATCAAAGGGCAGAAGAAGGATAATGTTCATTTGCAGATATTAGACCCAACATTCATTGTTAGTGAAAAGCAGATCATAGCTGCCTTATATCACACTAAGAAAGCATTTCAAAGAGAGAAAAACATTGCTAGAGATTTCACAACAGAATTTTTGTTGCGACTTTCAGGTAAAAGGCAGATATCAAATGCGATAAACTTTCTTGGAATTAAAGATTCATGTGTAAATTTAATGATTATTGCTTTTGGCGAGAAGAAAGAAGAAATAGAATCTGAATTTGATGTCATTCTAGAAATAATTTCAAAGAAAATAGATCTGCAAACAAAGAAGAAACTTCCTATAACGAGTTTAAAAAAACTAGCATTACATTATAAATGTGAAGAAAATCTTAAAATAATTGAGAAAAAAGCTTTTGAAACAATGGCAGCTGTAGAAGTACTCTAAATTAATAGGATGGTATCCAACTTTTTAGTAGCTGAAATCCCAATTCTCTATATTGTTTAACAATGTCTTCAATTCGTTCCAATTGCTCTCTTTCCTTTGAGGGGGAAGAAAATATGATTGGTTTTAATTTATGAACCATCCCTGATAGTGACCCGATTCCAGCTGTACTATAAGCTTTCTTTCCACTTCCAGTTCTTAATTCATAGTCAGGTTCAACTAATAATTTATTATACCAAAGAGGATGAGCTGACATTATTTTAAATCCTTCAGCTACAGGATAGGAACCACCTTCAAGAATATGGTGATTGAACTTCTCAAGAGCAACTTTGTTAGGTAAAAATACATTTCTACTTATAATCCCCTTAACATAGGTTTGTACTGTCTCTTCTTGCTCTAAAATATGGAAAGGCAAAATAGTTGATACTTCTGTAATAGTTGCATCAATTTTATCTGAGTGATAAATCTTATCTGCAGTATAGATTTTTCCGAGAAGATTCAAAGGCAAACATATACCATTTATTTCAAAAGAGTCTTCTAAATAATTCCCTCTATCAACAGAAAACTCAGAGTAATAAATACCAGGACCAAAAATGACTGCAATACGTTCATCTGTAAGCTCCTTAAATGTTTGAGTTTCATCAGTTAACATTACGATTGTATCTCTTCTCAAATCAAGTACAGGTTTACTCAGAAAAACACCTTTGTTTTGAGTTCCTATTAGTTTAGTCCATGAAGTTATTATTAGCAAAGAGTTTAAGTTCCTGGATTCCATTTCCTGTAATCTCATTTGCTTCTTCTTGTTCTCTAAAGTAATTATTTCCTCATCAATTCTTTTGAGAACATGTTCTGTTTCAGGTAAACGTCTAGGATATCCCTCATCAGACATAAAAGCTATTAATTCACGTAAAGGAAGATTACCAGTATCAAAATCATAAAAGTTTGCGCCTGAACCATAATATTGTTTCAAGAGTTGTAGAAGTTCTACTCTCTTATGAATCTCTTTGTATTCCTTTGAATCTTCAACTTCAAGTGACATTGTAGTAACAAACTTCCATATATTGGCTATAATATTCACTAATTGTTTAGCTATTTATTCTTTTTGAGATATGTAATGCATTTGGGTATTTTCCAGTTTCTATTAGATATGAGGCAGCCTCTATTGCATAGCTTAAAGAGTCTGTTATAGGGTGAGAATCTAATATTGTATGAATAAAAGCTCCGTTAAAGCAGTCTCCTGCTCCAACAAATTTCACTTTACTTACAAGATTCTTTGTTTTTAGATTGATTACTTCTTTTCCATAAAAAGAGACATTATCAGAAGTGTGCAGAATAATAGGAACATCAAGAAAACTTGCTAGTTCTCTTGGGGATTTTGAGAAATGCTTACTTAGAACAGTTAATTCATATTCATTTACAGATAGATATTTTTCTCCTTCGAATTTCTTCAATTGTACTAATATTTTACAAAATTCATCAATTCTTTCAAAATGAGAAATATCTGAAGGGTCAACAAAAATAATTCCTTCATATGATGTTCCAGAACAGGAAGAGATCATGCCAAGAGGATCAGTGCTATCTTCAAGTGAATCTAGTATAGCTTCATCTTCTAAACTTAAGAGAAGAAAGCTTACCCATTCAATAGAAGTAGGATTCAGTGAAACATTACTTATAGGTTTCAAAGGACTTTTTCTGTAGTATTTAATAATCTCTTCAGATAAACTTTCAATCGAGAGTTTTCCTTGAATTGAATTGAACTGTACTTCACCATCTTGAAGATTCAGAATTGTAGTATAATTGACCTCTGCATTCTGTATAGCTTTTATCTGAATTTGTATGCCATTATCTTTTATCAATTTCTCAAAAAATGTTGATGAAGGTCCAACATAGGTTACATTTCTCCCTAGTGCAGCTAAAGTTCGACAAAGGTTAAAGCCATTACCACCTGGTTGAAAGTCCAAAATTGTATCTGAATGATGCGATCCTAGTTCAGGTAACTCTTTGATAAATCCTGTTTTACTAGAGTTTAAAGGGCGAATGTCTATATCAATAAAAGCTGGATCAAAACCACCATAAATCATTGTATCTTTGTGCATTAAATCAAACACCTACATTTTCTCTAGTGTATCAATTCCCATTACTTCAAATAAACTTTCCAAGCATTTTGTAAATGAATATACAATGGCAATTCTTGTATCAAGACTATCTTTGTCTTTAGCTAGTAGAACTGGACACGCATCATAGAATTTGTGGAATACCGAAGCTAAAGAGAAAGCATAATTTGCCACAGTATCAGGTTTAAGCTGAGTTAGAGCTCTCTTCAACACAAATGGTAATTCTTCCATTAAGGATATCATTTTCCATTCTACTTCTTTCCTGATATCAAAATTGATTTGTTTTACAGACTGGATTATACTATCAGCATCAATCCCTTTTTTAGGGGCTTTTTGAAGAATGTTTAATGCTCTAGCATAAGAATATTGAAGGAAAGGTCCTGTATTTTCATTTGGATTAACTGCTTTTTTTGCATCAAAAGTTACAGTTTTTTGAGGATCAATCTTGAGTATTGAATAACGAATACTGCTTATAGAGACTTTCTTTGCAATGTCCTCTTTAATAACAGAAGAATAATCTCTGTTTTCGAGAATAATTTCAATCTCGTTTTTGGCCAATATAAACAATTCATCACAAGTAACATATTCGAACTCACGACCGGCCATTCTCCCTCCTATTAAAGTGACAATTTCATAATCATAATGTAAAATTTTGTCTGCTATTTCATGTTCTCCCAAACCGTATAAAGCTGTTCTAACTGATAATTGTGCTAGCTGTTGATCTTTGCCAATTACATTAATACAATAATCAGCATCAAACTTCTCTAATTTATGAAGATGGTAAGCTATATCTCTACAAGGATAAAGAGCAATACCTTCAGAATTAACTAAAATTAAATCAGGTATTTCATAATTAATGTTGTATTTTTCCTTAAATCCTAGTTGAGAAGCTATCTTATCATTCTCAAGCAAGAGAGCTTGACCATCATGTCTTAGAAATTCTTTCTTATCCAGTTGAGCAAGTATTTTTCCTACTTCTCCTCCCCAAGAAACTTCAGATTCCCAATCAAAATCATCATGGTAGATGTTATAGAGATTCAATGTTTCTGTATGTCCTGAAAGTGTATTTTGTGTTACTTCCCTAAATTTGTCTACCATTTCTTTATCTTCTCCAGCAAGATAACCAACAAGATATTTATTGGCTAGATCATCTAAATCTTCAACATTTAGAATGAGAAGATTCTTCAGCTGAAGATACAATTCAGAGAGTTTTTCTTTCAAAGAATTTTGAACACGTAACAATTTCAGTAACTGTTTAAGCATCCTCTCTTTCTGTTGTTGATCAACACTGGATGTGTCAAGCTTAGCTTGATAATATTCTATTTCAGCTTCACTTAACTCGTATGATGAAGATTCTATATCAGGTATTAGAGATAATGATTCAAATTCACTTTTAATCTGGTAAATTTCTAGAAATGTGTTCATTAAAGCATAGATTTTTCCTATCCAAATATCAATTTTGGTGTCAAGTTTAACTCCATCATTGTTCAATAAGAAATACCCTATAATAACGGGGGCAATTTGGCGTCCAAGATCATTAACATAATATCGAAAATTAACTTTAGCTCCCTGAAATCTATAAAGTCGTCCAATAACATCACCTAGAATGGAATTTCGTATGTTGCCTATATGGAGGGGGCTGATAGGATTAGCAGAAGTATGTTCAACTATAATCCGTTTCTTTTCTTTCAAATTGCTTTTTCCATATTTATCCAACGAAATTATCTCAGAAAGAATTATTTTTGCGAATTCATTTTGATTGATGAAGAGGTTTAGAAAACCACCCTTCAACTCAAATCTATCAACTATATCCATCATTGAGAAATTTTCAATTAGTTCTTTCCCTATGTCTTGCGGTTTTAGAGAGGTTTCTTTGGCAACATTAAAAAGTGGAAAACTAAGATCGCCCAAACTTGAAGAATGTGGTTTAGACCACACTAGCTCAGTAGTAATATCGTGCTTATCTTGAAGAATCTCTTGCAGTTGGTTTTTTATGGAATTATATATACGAGAATACATGTGAATTACTCCTAGGTTGGTGCAAACTATCTGTGTTCTACTTTTACAAATTTCTTTAAAAAATACTTAAACCTTCCCTCTTTCGGTTGTTTTACATAAACTTTTATTTAGAAAATATCCAAAGATGTGAAGAGATAAATAAGAGTGCATAAAAAACAGTATAAACTATTGAAGTTATAGAAAGGGGAAAAAAATGGGTAAAATACAAAACGTAACAAATGATGAATTTGAGGAGATTTTGAAATCTGAAACAAAACCGATTATAGTAGATACCTGGGCACCTTGGTGTGGACCATGCAGAAGTATAGAACCTTTCTTTGAACAATTATTTGAAAGGCATGCAAATACTGTTAGATTCCTTCGTATGAATATGGACCAAGAATCAATATTTGCTCAAAAATATATGATTTCCAGTCTTCCCACATTTGTTGTATTCAAGGATGGAAAGCCGTTTAATTCTCTTATTGGTGCTAAGAGAGATAAACTAAAAGATTTGGTTGAAAAAACTGCAAAAGGCAAATAATTATGCAGTTAAGTTTTTAGGCTAGTTTTTTTCATAGTTTAGTGTAAGAGAGACTTACGAGTGAAATTATTTGAGCTTTGATAGAAAGAAAATTACCTACCCCTCTGGCATATATGAGTATTTAGCTAGAAAGGCTAATGCAGCAGTAGGGGAGGCTTTTATTACTATCTCATTTCCTGTATTAGAGATTAAATTCTTAAATGCTAGCAGAAAAGGCAGTCAGAAAACTATTGATTGGTTGTTTGAAGAATTAAGTCAAAGAATTGTAAATATTTCAAAGAAGTATAAACTAGATTTAGGACAAAGTGCTCAAAGGAGGGATTTGGTGATTGACTATAAAGTTAAACAAACCTCTCAACAGATTAATATCACAGGTTACCATCATATTCCAATTAAATCGTTCGGAAATATTCTAGATATAGTTCTGTGGAGTTATATCATTTTCATAACTGGACATACGACAAGTGAAGATAAAGAAGCAAAGGAACTGCATCAGAAGTATTTGGAGAGTTTCGAGGAATTCAAGAAATACTGGAATCGAATGCCAAGAAAGAAATTACCTTTACTAGATGAGAAAGCTTGTTTTATTTGTGGAAAGGAAGCATTTGCAATAAATGCTTGGATCTATAAATCCAAAGGAACAAGTGTAGAGATTTATACTCCAGTCTGTAAAACACATCGAAATAGACTTATCTAGAAGAAATTCATTTGAGAAAGTTTATAATTTTGCTCTGTCAATTTAGATTAATGTTAGATTTTATTACTCCAGAAAAGAAGAATGAATTATTAATTACACTACGTGATATTTCAAAAGAATGTAGCTTAAATGCAATAGCTGTTGTAAGTTCTGAAGGACAAGAAGTAGCTTTCTTTGCTGAGAAAAGCACAGATCAAGTTATCATGTCCGCTTTAGCGTCTGCTCTCAACTCTGCAGGTCAACAAACTGTAAATCAGATTAAGTGTGGAAATTTGGATCAAGTAATTATTAAGGGATCTGAAGGGTTTGTTATTCTTCTAAATCTTGACCAATTCATTGTTCTTGCCGCATCTAAAGACATTTACACTTTAGCTCTAGCAATGACAGTACTTGGAAAATACAGTAAAAAAGTATATCAGATTCTTACGACTTAACTTGCTTTTTCCTAGTTATCAACAAATAAACAACACATACTATTAGTGATATTTCAACTACTATAGGTCCCCAAGAAACTTTTGCTAGAATATGAATTTTCCATGAATGTGTACCAAATGATGAACGGATTGCGAGAGTGTGTTCTCCGGGAGAAATTGAATATAGTGACGGGTCAAAACTAATCAAATATGTTCCATTACCATAATCAATCTTATCATAATTTCGAACAACAATAACATCCCCGTTCTCTACTGTTAAATAAAAATCCCAATTGGTTAATGGTTTATAATTGTTAGCAGCACTTATTGTTACTTCGATAGTGTCTTCTCCCTTTACTACCTCCAAACTAGATATATTATAGGCAAATTCAAGACTTGTTACAACTGCTGCACTCATAATATTATGAAGCAATTCTTGATTATCTCCAAAATTTAAAGCAGAGTTCAACACTTTGTAATCCATTTGAAAATTATCAAAGAGATATGGAGAATTTAGAAACATTGACAAATCATTTACTGCAACTACTAGTGAACCATTATCATTTCTATCGTCAGAATAAACAAAACGATCAAATATAGTCCCAACGGAATCATTTGTTTTTATCACATCAAAAGGAGATGGGATAAAGATCTCTTGCAGACTATTAGGATTTGAAGTTAAAAGATGGAGATTAGATGATAAGTTAATCGTCTCATTGATTAATCCTGTTAGACTATATGCGATGTTAAGTGCATCAAGAAGGCTGTTAAGGTTATCAATATCACTTTTCATAGAAGGAAAAATCACAATAGCGCCACCTGAATAATCTCCTCCTGGATAGATGTAATCTAAAATTGCTGAAGAATCCAAAGAGGAGAAATTATGAAGAAATGAATTATTATGGTTAATTAAAGTTATAACTTCGTAATTATTGAGAGCTAGTTGATTTAGATGGAAAACATTTTCATCTCTTCTTAATATTTCAGGAATCAACCCATAGAATCTAGCTGTATCTAAAAAATTGTTTAAATTACCATAAAACGAGAAAAACGTCTCATCTCCAACCTCATTACAGTCAAATAATATCCTCCCTTTTCCAACTCTAATGTGAAAGTCAACATCTACAGGATAAATTTGACTATCGGCTATAAAATCAAGATGACTACTGATGGGTCCCGCATACATATTCTCTGATGACAATTCCACTAGAATATCGTATTGACCGATTTCATAGTCCGCTGGTATGTTGCTTAATGTTAGTAGCTCACTTAATGCTGCCAGATACTCTACTCCCAAATGATCAATTTTCTTGTTGATAAACAGATGAATATAGAAGGATTGCCTTTCATTTTTGAAAAATACTTGTCTGGTATAGGGTAAATCTGAAGGCCAGATGGTTATACTTTGTGGATGCTGTAAGTAGTTTCTAGCTGTACTAGCATCTACTAATCCAGCTCCTTGATAAACTGGTGGTACAATGAGACTGATATATTCTCCAAAAGGAGATAGATAATCTATTGTTAATGACTCTGAAGTTTCAAGAAGTGCAGCTTTCAAAATTGAAGGTTTATAATCAGGATAAATTTGCTTTAATAACAAACACAATCCTGACACAACAGCTGTTGAATAACTTGTCCCTGATACTATGGTTGATCCTTGCAAATTAGTAGAAGTAGTATTTAACAAAACACCAGGAGCAACAACATCTGGCTTTGACCAAGTATTTTCTAGATCTACAGAGTCAAAAAGAAAATTCTCTGAGCTTACATTGTAATTTACAGCTACAGGACCAGCACTACTCTCCTCGAATAATATTTTGTTATTATCTATCGCTCCCACAGTAATAGCCTGCATAGCAATTCCTGGACTTAAAATAGTATATTTATCATTATACCCGAATTCAGAAATTCCACGCGAATTCCCTGCAGCTACACAAACCACAACTCCACTTTTTACCGCACTATTAACGGCTTCAACCTCTGGAGATTCTTTGTTCGAAACTTCTTTTCCTAAAGAGAGATTTATTACATCTGCCCCGTTTTTAACAGCCCAGTCAATTCCTTCAATTAAATCTTCAATTGAACCTGTAGCATCATAAGAAAGAATCTTTCCAACTAAAAATTTACAGTTCGGTGCTACTCCACGATCATACCCATATAATCCATTACCACCAATTATCCCAGCAACTTCTGTACCATGTCCATTATCATCTTCAACAGTAGCATCATTATCAATGAAATTCTTGCTATCTATTATTCGATTTTCACCATCCAAACCTACTTCTAGTGCAGGATGGTCTGTTTTTATTCCTGTATCCAGAATTGCTACTACAGTATCATTTCCGAAAAATCCAAAATCCCAAAGTGCTTGAGAATTGATTTTACTATTAAAATAATCTATGTCTCTACTTAAGTTTAAAGAAGTCAAATGAGCATCTAAACTAGCTGCTCTAATCTTCGAGTTTTTCCATACTGAAAGTATATTCCCTCTACTAATCTGGTTTAACAAAGCAGCTTTTGAAATTGTTAAAGCAATTCCTTCAAATGTTTCAAAGAATTTGAGATCTTTTCCCACAGTCTCAAGAGAACGAATCGCGTCTTTACTTTTGGTTTTTACTAGAACTCTAAAGAAATCATTATTTTTCGATTGAAGGATTTCATCTAGGAGAAAATTCTCTTGAAAGATATTTGATAATTTATTAGCATCATTTGAAAGCTCTAGAAAAGAATCATCAATTGAGTGACTATAGGAAGAATAAGAAAACAAGCATAAAGTAATAATTAGAAGACCTAAACATTTTGTAAATGGGATGGGAATTTGTTTCACATAACATATTTTACAATTTAAGTATAAAAATTTAAGGAGAAGTACCTAATTAAAATCATTGACAGCATCTTCGAGATTGTTGATAATTATATCTGGTCCATTGTCTTCT
>JAGLOH010000350.1 GCA_023139025.1 Candidatus Heimdallarchaeota archaeon
ATCTGTTTAAATCTTTCTTCACTTTCTTGAAGTTCTTTGGATGTTTGTTTACTTTCTGTAATATCACTGGCCAATTCTGCTACTCCAATTAAATTCCCATCATCTCCAAAAACAGGGTATCCTCGAACGAACCAGGTTTTATGATCTGGTGTTATTACTTCTGCAATATGTTCCTGACCTGAATCTCTTGCCTTAATAACAGGACAATTGTCACATGGTTGGTCTTTTTGATACCATAATTCATAACATGTTTCTCCAACAATATCCTCTGGAGATTGGCCCAATAGATCACTTGCAATCTTATTAGACCAGATTATTTTCATATCCGTATCGTAAAAAATTATATGTTCAGATAGATAATCTAAAAATTTTGATTTTTTGAACTCAGAAGCCATTACTTTTGTTTCTTTTTGTTTATCTCTTGTTATATCGTTAGTAATTATAAAAAACTTATTTGATTTTTCTCCCTCTATGATTGGATAAAAACGATTTCGTATGTATTTTCTAGTTCCATCCTTTGTTACAATCCAAAATTCGATTTCTTTTGCGTAAGTATTCAACTTATCATTTTCAGATTTAATTTTTTGCAATCTGTTTCTTTCATCTTTAGCTGCAAAAAATACACAATTTTTTCCTTGTATCTCTTTCAATGAATATCCTATGATTTGTAATAAATAATCATTTGCAAATTCAATCTTATCATTTTTAACTATAGTTGCTCCTACATCGATTTTATCGAATATCTCCCCTAAGTCTTCTTCTGCCATCTGATTCACTCGAATAGATTTTTTACCCCAGATTGAGAACCAAGCCAATATTATGGTTGCTCTCCTTGATATACTTATTAAAATAATTTTAATAAGATTGTGATGGTTCTAGTCAAAATTTTAACGAGAAAATTTTACTAAAATACTCTCTTGTTGTCTCCAGTAAAAGTGTAGAGGGATTCAGAGTGTAGAAGAACTGAAAGTTTCTGATTTATTGTGAATTTCTTTCTAGTTTTGGTGACAAAGAATAAGTTTTCTCCTTTATAATTCAGAGTTAAAACCTGTTGATCAAGTATTTTTTCTAAATCAGCAATAGAACATTCCAGTACTATTTGATTTTCATCAACAGTCTTGTTTGGATTTAGTTCTCTGATAGACTCTGCTCTAAATCCTATTTCACCTTCTGTGATATTTTCTTTTAGTATTCTGTTTTGAAGATTTTTAGGAAGTAAAATCTGTTTATCGATAACTAATGAGACTGAATTTTTTAAGGACTTGAATTTGAGAAAATTCATTGGAAAGTTGCCAATAAATTGTGCTACAAACTTCTGATTAGGTTCGTCATAAAGTTCTTCAGGAGGGCCCATTTGAGCAATTTCTCCATCTTGCAATAAAATGATATTGTCTCCGAGGCTGAGAGCTTCAGCTTGATCATGTGTCACATAAACCATTGTTGTCTTCAGAATTCCATGAAGTTTTCGTATCCATGTTCTCATCTCATATCTTAATCTTGCATCAATATTACTTAGTGGTTCATCAAAGAGAAAAATCACTGGCTGTCTAATTACTTCTCTACCTATAGCTACTCTTTGCTGTTCTCCCCCACTTAGTTGAGAAGGATACTTGTTTCTATGTACCTCTAATTTAAACAATTTTAGTGTTTCATCTACTTTATTTTGTACGTCTGATGATGAGAAAGTTCTTCTTTTAAACAAATTTCCTTCTTTTTGACTCTCCAATGGAAATCGCAAATTTTCTTCTACAGTCATATGTGGAAAAAGAGGAAAGTTTTGAAAAACCATTGCTATGTTTCTTTTATTTGCAGGTATGTCTGTTATGTTTTTTTCATTAAAAAATATTTGACCTTCTGAAGGATATAATAATCCAGCTAGAATTCTCAATAATGTGGTTTTTCCACTTCCTGAAGGTCCGAGGATAACAGTGAAACTTCCTTCAGGGATTGTGACATTAATATCATAGAGAGCTGTCTTTTTGTCATATTTTTTTGTTAGATTTTTTATTTCAACTTTCATTTCATACATCTCTTATATTTACTGAATTATCAATTCCTTTAAGCAGATAATTTCTTAGAAATACGAAAACCAAAAGCAAAGGAATTGTTACTAATATTGATGCAGCTGCAAATAATCCCCATTCAGGAGTACTAGATTCTATAGACCCTAGAAAAGTGTACAGTTTGATGGGGAGAGTGTATTTTCCTGGTGACTGTAATAATACAAATGCCATCAGAAAACCATTCCATGTACTCAAGAAATTTAACAAGAATGTAATAGCTATCGCTGGTCCTGATAATGGTAAAATGATTTTTCGAAGTACTCTAAATCGCGAATTTCCCATAACCATAGCAGATTCATCTAATTCCTTCGGAATTGAATCAATATACCCCTTTATTATCCATAATGCCAGTGGTATGGTGTGTGTGCTATAGGCTAAAATTGCACCAATGTATGTGTCTATTAATCCTAAATTAAACATGATAAGATAAAATGGTATTAGTGTAAGGATGCCTGTAAACATTTTTAAAGTAAAAACACCAACCATCATCTCCTTCTTAGCTTTAATTGTATATCTTGAAAATCCATAAGCTGCTAAAGCTGTTAAAATGACGCAAATACTTGCTGATCCTAAAGCAATGAGTA
>JAGLOH010000351.1 GCA_023139025.1 Candidatus Heimdallarchaeota archaeon
GTAGGAACAGAAGATCGGTTCATTATTAGTTCTGAAAGTTATTTCTTGTTGTCTAGCATATTCCTTCTCCTCTCTCTCAAAGAAAGGATTCTTTGTAGGTTGGTAAGGTTCATATGTTTTTTGCTCAGTTTGATAACCCGACCTTTGCTCTGCTCTTCTCCTTCTAGAGTTAGAGGAAGCAGAAATAATGAAGATAAATATCCCAACCCCTATCATAATGATTGGCCAATTCCAAATCCTAAGGTAACCTGTGTATACCCCTAGAAAAATTGCAATCCCTAATAATAGGAACATTATCGAAGCAATACCACTTGTTCTATATCGATGTCTATGTGTGTGCATTTCTAAGATAAATTGTGCATGGACTTTAATAAAGCAAATCATTTGAAAATTGATCTTACTCCCCCAATTTTCGATTTTTCAAAAAGATTATATTTTACCGATTGAGTTACAAATAGATTACCATGAATTTACCAGAGATCGTTCTAAATAGATACAAACTTCTACAGAATTTTCGTCAGACAGTTTGGAAGGATTTATCTGACTCAAACTTCAATCAAGAGTGGTTTATTAAAAGACCATCTGAACACCAATGGGCTATCGATGAACTACTTCGTCACATGATAGCTTCAGAAGTGAGATATATTCAGCAGAGTATGGACGAATCCATAATACAACACCCTAAAGGAGTTCCAGCTCAGTGGGTAGGAAACATTTTCTTTAGACTTGAAGAGAAGGAACATGTGAATTTTGAAGAGTTTAAAGAAATATTCCCTGAGGTTGAGAAAAAATCTATAGAAATACTTGAAAAACTATCAGAAGATGATTTCGAAAAAATAGTAAAAGCTCCATGGGGTCAAGAACTTCCCTATTATGATTTGTTAGAAGTCTTTTTTGCTCATGAGCACAATCACAGAGGACAAGTAAAATTCTTGATTACCTACTATAGGGGACCTCCTGAATTTGAGCAAAAAGACGAAAATGTGAAATATGGTTAAATATTCTTCTTGGTTTTCTTAATTGCTCTAAATCCAGTAAATAGACCAACCAAGATTCCTAGACTGAAAGTTATCCCAGTTCCAATAAAAAAGTGCCACCCATTTTGTGATAGAGCTGAGCTAATTATCACCATAACTATTCCACTAAAGAAATCTATATTCCCTTCCAAAAATTCTAGAAAAGAACCTATTGCTTCAAATCCTTCTCCTTTGCCTTTCATTCGAATTATGGTATCTGTTATGATTAATCCTGCTAATCCCCAGATTGCACTTAAGTTACTTAAACAAAAAGTTTGGTTTGGACTAAGTAAGTAAAACATCGCATTTCCTAGGAAACCAAATCCTAGATATAATGTTGGAAGTACCCATTTTGGAAAGGTTCTCTCCATCCTCCTTCCATAGACGAACAAACACCATAGAAAGGTTATCAGAACGATAATTCCAGAATAAATTTGTAACCCAGGTATAGAAGATAGAAAACTAATATCATCTAAAAATGATGAACCATAGGTGTAGAAAACGCCCGCAAAGATATGCCAAATTCCACTATTTACAACTACGCTATTATTCTGAGCTGATAGAGCTTCGTACCCTCCATTCATAGAAAAGATGACTATGAAAGTAACAATATATGTTCCTATAAATGAAAGTGTTAACCAGTAATTCTTGAAAGTAAGTTTAATGAAAGGAATTATTTTCTTATGTATAAAACCTGTTTTGGAATACTTATACCCTAACTTCTTAGCTTGTTCATAGTCTTTATGAGCATCATCAAATTTACCCATTTTAGCATATACATCTGATCTAGTTTTATAGAAAACATTATTTGAAGAATCTAGTTCTATCGCTTCATAAAGAAAATTGATAGCATCATCCAATCGTTCTAGTTCTGAATAAATTATAGCTATATTAGCATGAGCCCAACTGTTTTTGGGATTGAGCTTAATTGCGTCCTCAAAATCACAGATAGCTTTATCGTAATCTTTGAGATACATGCGTGCACCGCCTCTATTATGGAAAAATTGGTCTTCAGAGCTATCATATTGTAGTGCTTTATCAAAATACTCTAGAGCTTTTTCCATCTCCATTCTTTGATAATAAATTACACCTATATTTTCATATGTCCAAGCATAGTCAGGTTTAAGTTCAATTGCTTTTTCGTAACTCTTTATTGCATGATCAAACTTTTTTGTACTGAAATAAACGTTTGCCAAATTATGATGAAATAGAAAATTACTATCGTCAAGTTCAATAGCTTTTTTGAGATCTACGAGAGCTTTACCAAATTTGTTTTTATCGAAAAACATCCTCCCTCTGTTACCTAAAGCTCGCGCATTCGAAGGATCAAGTCCTACAGCTTTGTTAAAACTGGTAAAGGCTAGGTCTTTGTCTCCCTTCTTATAAAACTCTATACCCTCCTCAACAAGTTTCTCAGCATCTTGACTCATTTTCATATTCTGTTGACTGTTTAACATATAAGTCTAGTGTAGAAGATATCATATAGTGAAAGAAGGCACCAACTATGATGTTAAACATACTTTTCCAGTATGTTTAAAAAATCAAACTCTGGTTTCTAAATAAACTGAAATTATCGATTTCTACCAAATTTAGGTATTGGAATCCATTTTGGAACATCT
>JAGLOH010000352.1 GCA_023139025.1 Candidatus Heimdallarchaeota archaeon
GTTACATCAATATCAGCACTTTTTAACACTTGGGGAGCTTTTGGAAGCTTCATCGGGTTTATTTTGATGTTAATGGGTTTTAGAGATCTAAGTATAGATATTAGAAATGTCACACCACCAGGCCAAAAAGCTCCAATTAAAACAGAACCTGTGAAAAGTCAAACTGAAGTGAAACAAATTACTCAGCCAGTTCATCCTGCTGCAGTAAAAAAAGAATATTGTTCTAGTTGTGGTGCAAAAATCACTATGGAAGGGATATTCTGCCAACACTGTGGTGTTACACTTTAGTTTCTTCTTTTTCTAATACTTTTTTGAATATTATCAGTTTAATAATATAAAAAAGAAAAATAAAGCTCATAATGAGCTTATTCTTTTATTGCTTCTGGAGGTGGTCCTGAAGGTTTCCACATCCAGACCTTAAGCAACCAGATAGTTAATATAATTCCTACTAATGCTATTACAAAAGCTAGAGCATAGGATTGACCAAAAGCAACTAACCATGCTTTTCCCCAACCAGGGGCGAAGTGAATAGCTAACCAAGGAACCTTGATAAAGGAAACAAGTGTTGCAATTTCAATACATAGAAGTGCATCAACAATTAATCCGAATCCCCAGAATTTTCCACTAGATAGCAACTTTTTCATAGGTTGTGTTCTCATCGCTAGCCCGAAATCATATTTCATTACTTTTTCAGCGAAAGGGCCTATACCTGGTAGAAGTGGCACATTTTTAATCTTAATACCATTGAAACCAAAGTGAGCTGCAAAGAAAGCTACTGGTCCAGCTGCTAAGAGATTTAATGCAAAGTGGTTGGCTAGATCTGCAGGTCCATATACAATTAATGCCATTACTAGTGACATTGGGACAGCTATTAGGATAGTCATGAATATACTAATCCACCAGCTTCTGTATTTGGGATTGAGTCGAAAACCGATAAATGGACTCCGAGGGAGTCTAAATCTTGCTTGAGAGACTGTCATATTTTCACCAATTTAGTTAGTTTAGTTAAATCAAAACAGAAAAGCAAAATCTTCCAAAAGAGGTTAATTCTAACTTTTTAAGCCATGTCTTGATTTGTTCAGCGTTTAACGCTAAACATAATTTAGCAAATTCGTATAAATACTTAGTAAAAATGAATTACTAAGAAAAGTAAGAAAAAGATTAATTTCTTAGATAGAATTCCTTTTTCAAGAAGAATGAAATATTACAGAATAATTAATAATCTAATAAACAACTATCTCTTATCATCCAATAGCATATTGTAGTAAATCCTATAAGTTCAAGTGTATTCCAGAAATCTTCTGTCCACCAGAGAAACATTTTATAGAATTTATCTTTCTTGTTTCTCAAACTTATGATTAGTAACAGTATAGGACCTAAAACTAAGAATGGCATCCACAAACCTAACCACAAGAAAAAAAGTGCCATTGCTGGAAGCCAAACAAAAAGCCTAACAAGTATTATTACTCCTCCATACCAATCATACTTCTCATCGTAGCTAGGTGATTTCCTTGGTTCGTAACCTTTTCCATATTTTTCGATGAAAGTAATTCTAATATACATTCGCCAATAACTTGACATAAACTGTAAAATACTCATCAGAACTAATAAATCTTATGAAAGAAAAGAAAAAGAGAAAAATTACACTATTTGTAAGTTAATAAATATAGTTTGAAAAAATGAATTACTAAGAAAATCAAAAGAATACCAATCGCTCAAACAATTTCAAAAGGAATTCTATTCTAATTTTAGGTTATTTTGCACTAATTTTTTACTTAAATAAAATCATTTTGAAAGAAAGGTTAATCATTAAGAAAAATAAGAGATTAAAGGCAATAGGTGAAGATAGTATGAAAACGTTTACTATGATAATTGAAAAAGATAAGCAAGGAGTATACATTGGAAACATTGTTGAACTTCCAGGTTTGCAAGCTAGAGGTAAAAATATTGCAGAACTTAAAAGCAATGTTCGCGATGCAATTATGATTTATGCAGCTTTTCATCGCAATTATGAAGTAAAGGAGCTCGAATTTGTTGGTCTACATCGTATTAAGGTCCCACTAAAAGAACTTGATGAAGCTAAAGATTCTGTTGAAGATTCATTTTAGGTATATGACACAATTGAAAACCTTCATAAATTTCTGTGAAACCAGTTCTTAGGAACATTTTTAAAATATCTATCTAAATTTTGACGATTCTTAAAATGAATCATAAGAAATGATAAGTACTTCATAGCTCAAGAGAATTTATCCTAAAATTGAAAAATTTTATGAAAATAAAAAAATGTTGGTAGAGAGATTAAACTAGTGCTCCAACAAGATAAGCTATTGTACCGATTTGCATAACCAAGAAAATTAACTTCCTAAGTTTCAATATGTTTTCTTTTGTTTGATTCTTATATAGTGATATTGACAGAAAAATATAACCAAGTATAGGCATGCATATTAATGCAAGAAAAACATAATCTAAATAGAATCTTGAGTCAATAAAAACATAAAATGGCAATGGATCCAATACAATAATAACAAAATAGGTGAAAATTGATAATATAGCTGCTGTTTTAGTTCCAAATTTGTTCGGAAACGTTTTTACACGTTGTACTTTGTCCCCTTCAATATCAGC
>JAGLOH010000353.1 GCA_023139025.1 Candidatus Heimdallarchaeota archaeon
TCCTGATTTGGTACTTATAGGTGCAGATACTATTTTTCCTAATGGAAATGTCGTAAATAAAATAGGCTGTCATGCTTTAGCTATTTTCGCTTTTCAAGATAAGGTTCCTTTTTATGTCACAAGTACTACTCTAAAACTACTTTTGAAATCTATTCCCTTTACAATACAAAGTTATCCATCCACTGAGGTTTGGGCAAAAGATAAACCAAAGGAAGTTAAAATTTACAATCCCTACTTTGAAATAATACCAGCTAATTTGATTACTGGATTCATCACAGAATATGGCTTCAGCACTAATATACCAGACGTAAGATTAGTCCTTGAAAAGGAGTATATTAGAGAAATGTATGAGTAAGAAGGAATCAGCTTCCTTCCCATTCAGTTTTTAACATCTGATCTTTATCTTCTGGAACAATTGGATCTACATAATAAGCTATTTTCCCAGCCCACCTTACTTCTCCTGTTCTATAGATAGGATTAGATCGTATATTTCTCAAAGTGGATACAGGGATGTTATATTTCATACTCAGGGTCTTTAGTGATGCAAAAGGATTATCAAACTCACCGAAAAGACGTCTAATAAGGCCCATTTTACTTTCATCAACTATTAGGCTTCCTCCCTCATCAACTGCATATCCAAATGGAGGACGAGACATAACTTTTTTGTTATTTATTCTTCGTAACATACCTTTGTATCGTTTCTCTCTATATTTTTCTAACTCCATTTCTCCAAAAAGATCCTTTATTCTGGCAAATGCTTTGTTATCTTCATCATCTAAACAGACTATAGGAATATCTCTTTTCTTGAGTAAAATACGAATATAACCTAGAACGTCAACATCTCTAGATAATCTATCTCTACTTTGACTCCAAAGTTCATCAAACTCTCCTTTTTCTGCCATTTCTAGAACCTTCTTGAAACCTTCTCTATACTCAGGTTCACTATCTCCAGGAATATCTTCATCCTTAATAACAGCTACAATTTCTCTATCCCCAACTTGATAAATCTTTGCAGATACATCATCAATTTGGGTTTCCAGACCTGATTCTTGATCTGCTGTTGATGTTCGTGAGTAAACTATACACCTTATCATTTTAACCTTATTAAGAAGGTCAGCAACCTTCAGTAAAAGGTAAGTAATACAGAGAAAATATGGTTGAGCTCATCACTCTTCGAAAATGATTTGCTCCACAAGTCTATCGTCTTGTTTCTTAGTAATATATCTATAGATGAAGTATTCAACAGTTTCAATTGCTTTTTCTAGATCAAGAGGAATCTCTAGTTCTTTTTCTTTATATAACATTAGTTCTTGCCTCAATATCCCCATTGTAAGTGCTACAGTTCTATTTCTTTCATAGAGTTCATTTGCTTTTAGCCTTATCAGAGCATATTCTTGAAAGAGAGTGGAATAGTTTTTACTAATTTCTGTGAATTCCTTTTCATCTTTGTTTTTCTTTTCTTTGATATCTTCTATTTTCCATTCAGCTAGTTCATCAGGAATAACATCTAAATAATAAAGATAGTATGCAAGATCACTTGAGAGAATTTGTTCATTTTCACAAGGTATCTTATCTTTGAATTTCACAGTAAACATTGTTGTTCCAATTTTCATCTAGAAATCCTCCTCGAGTTGATCAACAATCTTTTCAATTCTTATTATACTATCATAATCTTGCTCATATTCGACAAGAGCTTCTCTTAAAATTACTACATGTCGATTGATAGTTTCTAACTCTGTATATCGCGCTTTCAACCTAGATGCAAATTCTGCATATTTCATTACAGTGAGAAAGAAGTTACGAAAACTTACTTCTTCAGTTTCACTGAAACTCTTTTCCCAAGCGTGGAAAATAATGTGCATTGTATGTTGAAATTTTTTCAATAAAACATCTTCTTTAATCTTTAATTTCTGGGCGTAGTTCTTAATCCTTCTACTTTGAGTTATGTCAAAAGTAAGCTGTTTTATTTTCTTCATCTTCTCATATTCAATTCCTTTACAAAATTGATAAACGTTTAGTTAGTTTTTGTTGCTACTTCATGAATATACCTGATTTGCTAAATAGTTGAAGATAATTGTAAGAGGTATTTCATAACATTGAGCATTTACATTGGAGGTTTCATAAAAAACAATCTCTCTATCCACCAGAGATGAATAAACTATCCTTTCTGCGATATCCTTCCCAAGATACACTCCTTTTTCTCTTAAATCAGATTTATTAATGAAAATTATAACAGGTAAAGTCTTTTGTTTTCTTTGTTCTTCCATCTTTACCATATCTAAGTAATGCACAATTTTCTCCATGGAAGATATGTTTGTTCCATCTGCCATAATAACAACTAAATGAGCACCCTTTATAGCTATTTCTTGCATGAAATCAAATCTTTCCTGACCAGCAGGATCATTGAATATTACTTGAAAAGCATCGTCAATTGACTCAAAATCAATGGTATCAAAATCATTAAATTTTTTCAAAATAATCTTGTTAAATCTTGTTAAAATTATCACAGAGTTAACAACGTTTAGAGAGATTGTCGTAGTACTTTGACTAAAATTATTATATTTTATTGGAGTAAAATCTAAATTGTTTCCCACTTCTTTAAAAACACGTCT
>JAGLOH010000354.1 GCA_023139025.1 Candidatus Heimdallarchaeota archaeon
TATTCATCAATTGTTTCACGTAAGGTTTGAACATCAAAACGTGTTGCCAATAATAAATCAAGTTCAGAACAACCAAAAACAGTCACTTTATCTTTTATCCACTTTCTAGATAAAATTGTAGTTAACTCTCTAAATAGTTCTCCTTTTTCTTCATCTGAAATAGAAGAAGGTAAGAAATTATTTTCTTCAGCAATCTCATTTGAATCAATGGATTGATCCAGATGATTTTCTTCCATTATTAGTCACGCTCTACTTTGGAGTTCTTAGGTGAGAGGAGAACTGAACTAGAAACAACACCAGATTCCTCATCCTTTATTTCAGTTTGAAAAATCAGTACATCATTCTCTAAAAAAACATGGATCTTTTTCTCACTTATCATTTTAGATAAAATCTCTGCTTCTAAAGATGTCAAAAGTTCGTTAATCTTCACCTTTTTGATTTTTTTACCTATCAGTTTGTCCTTAATTATATTTTCAATATTCAAGATTTCACCTTTATCTATAAAATTAGTTGCTAATTTCTTAAAGAAATTTTGGTATTTTTTCACAAAAAGCTCAATATTTTCAATTGATTCCAATTCAATGATTTCTTCTGTTAGAGCATTTAATGGTTCTTCATAAGATGTTTGAGTTGTTCCTGAGAAATAAGTTATAGGAACACATAAACTTCTTATTTTGTCTGCAAAGGTGTTCAACCTTTCTTGAGGATAAAGCAGCTGTTCTAGAAAATCATTTTCTCTCAAATCATTCATTTTGATAAAATCTTCATAAAGAGCAGAATCCAGCAGATTTTCTTTTTTGTTCTGCAAATATAGATAAGCATCAGAAACTTTAGACCGATCTTCCTCTGATTCTAGAAGCCTCACGATTTCTTTCTTTCTTATCGATCTACCATATTTCCTCTTGAGCTCGAAAACTAGTTGAAATATGTTCTCAACCCAGTCTCTATTTTCTTCAATGTAGGCTGAAATTGTATCAGAACTTTCATCTAGAATATCTTGATCGGTCATTTTTTCACCTCAGGAGGTTTTACTTTACTCTCAATCAATACTTTATGAGCAAACTCTTCAGAGAGTTCTACATCATCAAGAGAGGGAGTTATAAGAATAAATTGAGGAGTAATTATCCTATTCTCCTTCGAGATTTTATAGGTTGCTAAAGCCATGGAAAAAGCAAGTGCTTTGTTTCTCTTATCAAGCTTTTGAGTAAATTCATCTATTGCATGAATTGGTGAGTGATTTATCATGTGAAGGGCTAAAATGATTGCTTGGGCTAATAGTGTTTTTTCTCCCCCCGAAAGCTGTCTATATTTTCTATTATCTCCCTTGGTTTCAGCTTCTATATGTAATCCTGCATACTTCTCATCACAATAATTTCGAATTTGGATCGATACATTTACAAAAATATCTTGAAGAAGTAAATTCAGCATCTTGTTCAGATGGTCTACAATATTATGAAGACTGCCTTCCCATTCATTGATTCTATTTTCTAAATCTTCTTTAAGATTATTTAGATGAATTTCAGCATTTTTTACTTCATCCTGTAAAATGCTTACTTGTTGTTCTTGTTTTTCGATGCTATCTTGTGATACTTCTGGTGTAATTTCTAATAGTTCTAATTGTCCTTTAATTTTATTATATTCAGAAGCTATTTCTTCTTTATCTGAACGGATACTTTCAGGAAGTTCACCTTTCTCCTTTGCTTCTTTATTCAAATTTTCATATGCTTCTTTTAAATCTAAGATTTCTATTTCAAGAAAACTTACCAATTTTAGATTTTTGTCTCTTCTTCCTGCAAGTTCTTTAATCTCTTCATTTAGATGATTAAGTTTCTTTCTGATTTCATCATACTGTTTTTGTTTTACTGTAACAGTTTTTTCAATATCTACTATATCATGAGTGATCTTGTTGATTTCCACGTCAAGTTTAGAAAGGTTTGCAGTCTCAGTTCTAACTAAGATTTCAGCTGCACTTTTGATTTGTTGTAACCTGAGAAATTCATTTTCAACTTCATCAGTTCCCATTTCCCAAGGTTTCAACTGGTTCTCTAACTCTCGCTTTCTGTTGTCAAATTCAGCTAAACTTCTAGTAATTCTAATCTTATCTTCGGTAATCTTCTCAATATCAAATTGTACTAATTGTAGTTGTTCTCTTATACGCTCAATTGACTGGTATTTATTGAGATCTAAACTCAGTTTAACATTGGATCTTCTTGGTGGTCTTGAAAATGCTTCTTGAGAAAGATAAAAGCTGTTACAATCTGTTGTCAAAATGTTGGTTTTATATTGCTTTGCATAGTCTGTTAGGAGATTTGGAGGTAAAGATGGAGAGCCTAATAGTATTCTTACAAACTTAACCAGATACAGCTTAACTTGAAATGGAGCTTCAATTAGATTAACTGCAAAATCAATTATGCCTTCAGGTTTACTCTCTAATGATTGATTGGTTAGATAATCAGGTTTGGGGCCTTTTTCCTCCTCCAAAATTCGCCCTACTGTGAAATTTGGTTTATAGGTTGGAAAAATTTTATCGTAGATGTTTTTTGCTTCTTTATAAGCTGCATGAGTAGTAGCAACAAAACTAAAGAGATATCTTCCTAGAGATGCTTTTA
>JAGLOH010000355.1 GCA_023139025.1 Candidatus Heimdallarchaeota archaeon
AATACAGGTTCTCATTTTTTCTATAATTTGTTCTTCGATAAATTTCTCCCTTAATCCTCTATTTACCATTAACTCTTTATAATCCTCAATTTCTTCCTCAGTTTCAAAAATATAAAAACTTGAAAGGTTTGAATTCAAAATCTTATCTTTTACTGAAAATAGCCATTCTTCAAATCTTATTTTCTCATCTTCAGACATATCTTTTACATTTGGTGCAATGTAGGTTACTCCATACCCCCTAGCCTTTTCACCTTCTTCGTCTTTCATCACCTTATAATCTGTTCTATCTCTTAACCAATCAAAGTAATTAATTGACATCTTACCTGAGACACCAATGCACATGTATTGGGTACTTCGCCACAAAGACCTTTGATAGAGATGATCATGTCCAAAAATTGCAGCACTAACACCATAATCATCAAACAATGGTGTTAAACATGATTGTGCAATAGCATCAGAATTATTCCTAGCTCTTCCAAAGTAACCAATTGTGAAGATTGCTGAATGTAGGAAAACAATACAAAATTGAGGTCCTTGTTCTTCTATCGCTTTTCTTCTCCATTCTTTTAGTTCGTCATTCAACCAATTCCATTGTCTACTCTCACAAGCGATACTTTCATTTCCCCAATTCAAACCAATTGAATCTAGATGAATCATGCGAACGTTTCCTACATCTTGATAGAAATAAGCTCCTCCTTTCGTTCTTGGAGTTTGAATGAACATGTGAAAGTGTTTCTGAGTCCTTGCTTTACCACCAAACCACGAAGCACGCCCCCAACCGCCATTGAAATAATCATGATTGCCTATTGTAGGAGTAAAAGGCATTCTTGCGAAATTTATATTACCACATGTAAAAAGATCTGCCCAATATTCATGATATGAGCCATTATCAACATTATCACCACTAGTTGTGAAAACTTGGTATCCTTTATCAAAAGTATATTCTAACTCTTTGATATGAATGTGCTTCATTAAGCGTTCTAGTCTAGGATTAACCCTTGCTCTGAACCTCACAACTTTTCCTCTTTTGAATCTTGCTTTTGATCCTCCATGCAAATCTGATGTAGAAACAAAAAAGACTGGGTGTTTACCTGATTGAACACCTGCTGTGAACTCCCTTATTTTAGATGCTCCAATTAATTCATCATCTTTGTTGTAACATTCGATTCTATAAAGATATTCCTTGTTTTCAACTAGATTTTCAATCAAGCCCAAGAATAGCTGAGGTGCAGACGATACAGGATGATAGGAGAAGGATGAAGAATGTTTCATAGGAATTTCTGCTAATTCACAGAAATCATCATTAAATAATCGGATAACACATCTACCTGTAGGAGCACTAAGGAAAGGTTTCTTCCTGTTTACAGCAACAACTTCCTTCACTCTATTTGTTTTAAGATAACCATAATCAAGATAAACAGAAACAAGAATCTTAGAAGAATCATTAGTGATTCTAAGCATATAATACTTATCGATAATGAATTTTACAGAAGGAATGCTTTCATCTTCTTTCTCAGTTGTTGTATAAGGTTTATATTCAACCTCATCAAAATCTTCAAGTTCTAAAGGATAGAAATTCTCTTCTTCTGCTAATCTTCTGCGAATAGTTTCACGAATTTTAATTCTATATTTTGTAGAAGGTATCCTATCTTCAGGAGGTAGGATTTTTTGTTTCTCTATAGACATCTTAATTACGAATTCTAATTCAGTCTTTAAAATTTTACTGCATAGGTACGTTATTTATTAGTAAAATGACAAATATCATTAACTAAATCGATTGAAAACATTTCTTTTCCCTCTGATTCAGTATAATCAACGATATTAATACAGCAATTATATTGTTTGATAGTATCAAAGATTACCTCTGATGCATCTAAAATTCTAGCTATTATTGAACGAATACACCCTCCATGTGTGACAATCAGAACATAGTCTTTTTCTTTGTTCTCACGAGCTATATTTCTAAACTCTTCCCATACTCTGGTCATGAAATCTTTGGTCTGTTCCCCATTATGTTTAGTCATCAAGTCATCGAATTCTTTAAGAGAATCCATCTCATCTAGCAATTCGGAAATACCAACTCCATCAAGATCTCCAAGAGTATGCTCTCGGAGCTGATCGGTATAAGTCACAGGAAGATTCAATTCCGAACTAATAATTTCGGCAGTTTCAGCAGCTCGAACTAAATCTGAGCTAAAAATTATTTGTATTCCTTTTTCTTTCAATTCGTCAGCTAAAATCTTTGCTTGATTTTTACCGGTTTCATTTAGAGGAGTGGGTAAATGACCCATAATTACACGATTCTTATTATGATCTGTCTCTCCATGTCTAACAAGGAATATTCTCATGAAGGAAAAAAATGAAGTATATTAAAAAAGGTTAGGGAAGGGAGATTTATCGTACAACTCTTGTCAGTTTGGCTCCACATCTAGGACATGAGTAAACTCCCTTAGGAATATCTGCACCACAGGTAGTACATATTTTAATTTTGCTTTCTTTGCTCTCATCACGTTTCCTAAGAGGTTTTAGAAGTAGCCCATCTTTAGTCATTGACCAAGTATACAATAAAGAACCTCTAAGTTCAGAAATAGCTTTCTC
>JAGLOH010000356.1 GCA_023139025.1 Candidatus Heimdallarchaeota archaeon
AATAAAGAAAATTCTTACTTCAGAAAGAAGTTCTTAAGGTATTTCTTATGTTTCTCGAAAAACCATACTATATTATAAGAAAAGAATTTGTGAAGAAAATTATTTCTTCTTCTCAAGTTTTTTGTCTTCTTTAGCTATTGTTTCTACAAGATTCTTGAAATTCTTGGGTTCTTGTTCTTCTTCTATTGTGAAAACTACAGGACGTCTTTTTCTTTCAACATCAAGAGCTCTAGCTATTTTGCCAGCTTCGTATTTTTCTTTAACTTGAGATTTCTTTCCAATCCACACATAGATTTCATCATAAGCATCAATTACAAATGAATCATTAGATTTGAGATTCTTATATTTAATAGGTATCTCTTTAGTTTGTATTGTACCATCATCTTTCTGAATGATTTGAAGAAGTTTATAATCAATATCAAGTTTCTTTTCAAAATGTTTTAGGAAACCAGGTGTATCCCCTTCAACAACCTCAAAACTCACTAGATTCTTGAATTCTTCAGGTTCATCCCCGTCCATGACTGTTTTGATTAGTAAATCCTTGTTGTCTTCTTCTACAACTTTTGCTGTCCATGCGCCTACGGCTTTATCATCACAGTAAGATTTCTTCCCCAGCCAAATCCAAATATGTGTAGTAGATACTACTAGATAGACATCACCATTGAGAAATTTGTAAGGTTCCTTCATTGACATTAGTCTTTTTCTAACTACGTGGTAAACATTCATAGTATATGGAAATAAGAACCAAGATAAAAGATTTATGATTGGATTTTATTAAGTTATCACATTAAAATACATCAGAAGAAACAGGTTAGCTAGATTTTTGCTCAAGAAAGTTGCTTATCTAGTAAAATTTTAATAGTTTTAAGCTTATAAAATCCTCATGAGTAATTCTACTAATGAAGAATCTATATTCGATGATGAGGAAACTGAACCTTTATGGAAGAAAATTATAGAGAAGATAAAACCTTACATAACTCGTGAAGATATCGTAAATATGGATTTGGAGAGTTTTTCAGCCTTAATTAATCGATTACATACAATTAAGGAGATTACAGAGCAAGAGCAGAATTATGCTAAGAAAAACAGAGATTTAATTCTAATTCGAATGGGTTTATTACACAATATTCCAGATTTGAGTGAATCTGATCTTGAACTTGCTCTTAAGCAAATAGCTGTTCGTTTAACTACACATTATTTCCAAAATAGTGATGTCAACTCTCTAGAAGAAGCAGAAAACAAGGTTTTAGAGATGATGAGACTAGGCTTTGCATCTAATGTTACAGTAAGCTTGAATCCAGAAGAGGAAATTATCAAACTTAGAGAAAAATTATCTATTATTTCTAGAGTAACTCTTGATAATGCTAAAGACATTGTTACATTACTGACAAAAACAAAAGATAGTCTCATGAATATAGGTATATCTGGTTCTGTTTTCTATGAAATAGAAAAATTGTGTCAAATGTTAAAAAGGCAGAAAGAAGAAGATTTACCAACAAAAAATGATATCATAGAAGCTTCTTTTGAATGGCAACTTAAAATTCAAAAGTGAGAATAATGGAAGAAGATTCAAAAATTTCTGAAATACCTAAAATCGAATCTACAGAAGAAACAACTGAAGGAGATACTTCTAAGAAATTTGAGGAACAAGTGTCAGATACTTTACAAATAGTTACTACAAAATTAAAAGAAGTTGTAAATATTGAACTTTTTTTACCTGAAATACATGAATGGATCTTAGAAAAGCTAAAAAAAGGTCCAACTTTAATCATAGGAGAAAATATTGGAAACTTCTCCGGGGAAGTATCAAAGTATGTGCCAAGTGTAATAGCAAGAGAAACAGTTTCTTCTTATGTGAGCCCCAAAATCGAAGTTAAAGATGAAACTATGCTTTCTAAAATAGATCTGAAAGCATTTGATATTACTAAGCTAAAAACTCAACAAGGACCTTTTTTGAATATAATAATAATTTTCTCACTCAAAAAGTTAGAAAAAACTGCCCAATATGAATTACTCAAAGAGTGTAAGAGAATGCTTTCCAGAGAGGGGCAACTAATTCTTGTAGGAGAGTTTTATCCTAAATCTATTCTGCTGTATCCAGTAACACTTGCAAAAGAAGGAGTTAAGATATTCAAGTCTAAGATTCTTAAGAAGAAAGTTAATAAACCAATTACAAATTTCAACAAGATGGCAAATGATCTTGAACTCAAATTCTTTGATATTAAGCATGATGCAGGTGGGAGAATACGTACTTATGTTTTAACTAAACGTTGGGGAGCTCTTCTAACCTAATTATTCGCTTTCCCCCATTTTATTTCTTCATCAGTAAGTGAACCAACAGGATATTTTTTCCAATTTTTGTCAATTTTCTGAAGTATTGCAGTATTTAAATTGATATTCAATTCATGAGCAAGAAGGAATAAATAAATAGCAACATCAGCAAGTTCATCAGATAAAGATCCTTGAATTTTGTGGATTTCCTCTTTAACCTCTGTATCAGTTTGCCATTGAATTAGCTCGAATAATTCGCCAATTTCTACAATTAGTGAAAGAGCTAAATTCTTAGGTGTATGATATTTTTTCCA
>JAGLOH010000357.1 GCA_023139025.1 Candidatus Heimdallarchaeota archaeon
TTTGCTTTAGCAGTTGATGCACCACTCACAAACTTGAAGTATAACTCATCTAGAAGCGGTTGATTGCCACCTGATGCAATAGAATCATTCCAAAAAGGATTTGGAACCATTTTTACAGTATTATTAGCTGCTCCAAAAGTGTCTAACATAAAAGGACCACAAGACTTAACCAAAGAATCTTGAGCATTTCCTGTAAGTGGGATATCATTGAAGATGCTATAACCAAAAGAAGAAATTAATGGCTCAACTTCACTTTTGTCAATAATTTCGTAGGACATTATACTAGGTGCGAATGGATTTATTGCTGTAAAATTAAAGTTGATAGTATGAGAATCAACTGCTTGTATAGAATTATTATCGTAAAACCAAGTTGAAACTTGAGAATATCTACTAGAACCAACAGCAGGGGTTATGTGCAATTCATATGTGTAATCAATATCTTCTGCTAGTAAAGGACTTCCATCACTGAACTTAGCATTAGGATCAATATTTATTGTAAAATTCAAACCATCTGAACTAATCTCATAGTTATCTGCTAAGTATGATTCCCATTCATGAGTATTTAGATTTCTTCGGAAGAGTGAGCCATAAACAGTCTGCATCCATAGGTTATCATAGTATGATTCCAAAACGAATGAATTCCATTCTTTTAGGTCCATTGGTATTGCATATCTAATCACATGATCTTCAGGATCGTCCCAAATTTCTGAGTGTAAACTTGATTCAAAAGATAAGTTAGTATCCACACCTACAATAGTGTCTTTAAAACCATACAAAAATTTTGGATATACCAATGTTATTGAAGGTAAATCTTCATAGAGAATGTTTTGCATTTTGTGTGACATCTCATTTTGTAATGTTTGATTATGAGTAGAAAGATACTGCCATAATTTGTCATCATAATTAGGATTCTGGTATTGATAGAAGTTATAACCAAATGGTGGCAAACTTGGTATGTCATAAAAACCAGTAGGATCCCAATCAAAATCCCATGACCACCCAACGAATACTACATCATATCCTCCTTCTACATGAGTTGGAATGTAATCATAATCAATAAGAGGATAGTCCCATACTCGAATTGCAAAATCACCAGGAAAATAAGATGTTGATTCTGTAAAGGTGTCTATACCTATTTTTAGTAGTTGATTCTCTACAAGAAGAGCACATTGATTTTGAGCAGCGCTAATATTAGGGGATATAAGATAGATCAGAAATAATGGCTCATATTGCGGTTCTTTTGCCCCTATAGCACATAAAGAAGAGTTCAATAGCATTAAACTTAAGATAAAAACTAACCCCGCTCTCTTCATTTCTTTCAACTATTAAATTAGTCAAATACTCTTATAAATGTTGACTATCAGAACTAAAGTCAAGATTTTAGAGGAATTAAAAAAGAGAGAGAATTCCTCTCCAAATATAAGTCTGATTCTATCATCTTCTTTTTCTTAAACCTATAATAGTTGTTAACCCTATCACCATTGTTAGAAGTAGAGTAATGCTTGTTTTTGTTGGTGTTATTCTAACATCATACCCTGCTTGTTCCATTAAATCAATTGCTAATTCTAAATCATATACATACGGTTCCATTGATTCATTATAGCCAACACACGAATCTGCAACAGGTGAAGTTCCAGGCGCAGCAATTCCCTCAAATAGATGTTCTATAATGCTATCTCTAGGAATTGCATGACTGATAGCTTTTCTGATGAGTTTTGCTCCTTCTTTTGATTCTAATGGTGTCAACTCTCCTGTTCCCATTATTGGATGCTTCATGTTGAATGACATATCAGCTTGATAACCTGTTTTTGCAAGTATGTAATTCATATGGGCGTTTTCACCATAATCCTGTTGAACTGAATAATACCAGCAATCTATAATATCTACTGTACCTGCTTCCATTGCTGCAACTGCGCTATCTTTGCCAAGAATATACTTGTGATAATATTCTTTTAAGATAGCATTTTTTCCTCCTGAGCTAGTTAGGTTATTCCAGTACAAATTTGGTACCATTTTTACTGTGTTATCATTTAATGGTTCATATAAATCCATTTTAAAAGGACCACATGACTTGACCAAGCTATCTTCCACATTTCCTGTTAGAGGAGTTTCAGTGAAAATAGAGTAACCATATGCAGCTATCAGTGGTTCTACATCGCTTTTATCAATAATACCTTCGGAGAGCACATTGAGTGGAGAAAAACAAAATCTAGAAAAGTTGAAATTCAGTTTGTTTGAATCAACTATTTCTATTGATTGATTATTTTCAAACCAAGAACTTAATTCTTCATATTTCGTTGAAATAACACTTGGAGTCAAATGTAACTCAAAGGTGTATTCAATATCTTCAGCTAATACTGGATTGCCATCAGAAAATTTGGCATTTGGATCAATTGATACTGTATAGTTTAGAAGATCCGAACTTACTGAATAATTTAGAGCAATTTCAGGTTCCCAACAATGAGTGGTTTGGTTTCTTTGAAATAATCTCCCATATACTGCATTCATCCATTTAGCATCAGTATTTCCTATCCAAGCATATTTACTATTTTCCTCAAGC
>JAGLOH010000358.1 GCA_023139025.1 Candidatus Heimdallarchaeota archaeon
CAATACCGGAGATTTCAGATGCCTGAGGATTAATCTCAACAAGAGTGACAGTAGTATTCATGGGAATAAAATTAGTATCAAGAAGAAGAGAGTCTAAAGAGAGAGAAATCTCAATTACAGTTCCATATTTATGACTGATGATAAAAGAACGTTCTTTGAGGGCGGAAGAAGGAGAGGATAAGGTTGGAATAAGTAAGAAAAGAAGAACAAAGATTGGGAAGAGTTTATTGTTTTTCATGAATGTACCTCCTAGAAAGATAATAGGTATAAATAATTATTCCAAAATGAAGATAATAATCAATGAGGGTAGGAAATAGAGACTAGTTTCAAAAGGTTCACTCGTAAAAATGGTTATTGAGTAGTAACGAAGTTTATAGGAATTTGTTCAGTAATTCTAAAGTATGTATTCCTTTCGAAACTTAAAATTTCCTTCAGTATATTGGCGAGATAACCTACTTGCATGATGAAAGAGCTTGTCAACGTTGAAACCAGAGAGAGCGGAAGACTCAACATAATCAAACTTCTTAAGATGGATATAATCAAGAATAGACTCTTTATCAAGAGAACGAGCTTCGTTGAGGTCAAATTTGTTACCACAGATAATAACAGGAATATCAGGACATTTGGAGAGAACTTCATTGACCCAGACATCTAAATCGTCGAAAGAAGACTGGTTGGTGATGTCATAGACGATAATGGCGCAGGTAGCACCAGAGTAGTATTTGGGGCGAAGATAGGCGAACATTTCTTGCCCTCCCGTATCCCAGATTGATGATCTTATTGTCATTGGTTCAGTATATATTTCCTTGGTCAAATTTTCATTCAGTTGTTCTGGAGTTAAGGTTATAGTTTTTGTTAGCCAGCTCACTCCCAAAGTAGGTATATAACTGTGAATAAAAGTGTTTAAAGTAAATCTTCTAGCCAATGATGTTTTTCCAACAAAAGCAGAACCAACGCAGATAATTTTTTGTAACTGATTCATTTTCTTACCTCCATACTAAGTTTAAAACATCTTGTAGTATTCCCAATCCCATCAGTCTATCCCATTCTACTCTTATCGTTGAAGGGGATTTTGATGCTACAATCTGTCGTAATTCTTTAATTCCTATCTTCTCTTCAACAAGATCCATTATTTTCTTTAATAGAACTAAAAATTCTTTTTTTATTTCTATGGCTGTTCCTCTTTGAATATCTATATCACAGAAACTGAAACCTTCGTCCTCTTTCAAAGAAAATTTTTCTTTTATTAAGTAAGTATTCTTATCAAGAAAATCGTTTATATCTTCTTTTATTTCTTGAATAGAAACTGTTGTAATCTTCGATTCATTTTCAACAAGAAATATTCTAATTCCTAACCAGATTGAATTCAAAATGTTCTCAAAAACTTCAATCATGTTCCTCTTATCAATATCTTCTATGTGTAAATCAAGTACATTCCACAGCATAAATGAATGTGATAATGATTCAGAGATTTCTCTTCTCTTTATTCCTTCAAGTTCATGTAAAAACTCACTAGAGCTTTTCTCATCTTTTATTTCGAAAGCGTTTAAGAATAATTTCATAAAGAAGAACAGTTGTGATGAAATCATTTCAGTGGAATAATTTGGAGGACTAAGGAGAATAAATAAGAAAGAATATTTACACATGAAAATTACTTTGGATTTGGCAAATTGGAGTACTTGTAATTCCTCTAATAGTGGTTGTTCTTTAGAACTCATATAGAAATCTAACAATGTTTTAACAATAGAATCAACTTCTGTTTCGTCTGCTTTTACAGAAAGCGGTCTACAGAATAAGATTTCCATCTCCTCTTTATTAATAATATAGAAGCCCATCAACTTACGAACAACCCTTTAATATTCAACATCGCATATTTATACTTAAAAATTTGTTTAATATCATAGCTAGTCTAATAAAAGAAAATATAATTAAAAAGAAATAAAAAAAGAAGAATCTTTTATGTATAACCTATTTTTGGGCTAGTCATTTGAGTTGGTCTCTTAAACTTCTCTTCAATTTTGTCATAATATTTAAGGACATCTGGAGTACAAGTTGGATTTATTTTTTTAAGAGCTGCATCGAAGTGATCCATATTAACGACCTCAATATCAAATGATTCCCTTAAAGCTAACATTCCTGCTTCTCTGCACAAGGCCTCAATATCACCACCTACAAAACCTTCTGTAGAAGATGCTAATTCCTTAATTGACACTGTAGAATCTAGTGGCATATTCTTTGTATAAACTTTGAATATTTCCAATCTTCCTTTCTGATTTGGAGGATTTACATAAATCAGCCTATCAAAACGTCCAGGACGAACTAGAGCTGGATCAATGATATCTGGTCTGTTTGTAGCTGCTATAATTACAATATCCTTCAGCTCCACTAATCCATCTAATTCAGTCAGAAGTTGACTGATAACTCGCTCAGTTACATTGCTATCAGAAGACATTCCACGTATTGGAGTGAGTGAGTCAATTTCATCAAAAAAGATTATTGAGGGTGCTGCTAATCGAGCTTTTCTGAACACTTCCCTTATAGCTTTTTCACTTTCTCCTA
>JAGLOH010000359.1 GCA_023139025.1 Candidatus Heimdallarchaeota archaeon
TAGGTATTGCTGAAAAACCACAAGCAGCTAGAAGAATAGCTTATGCTTTAGATGAAAATAATAAACCACAAAATAAACGTCTGAAAAATATACCCATTTACATATGTAAAAGAGATGGAAAGAAAATAGTAATTGCACCCGCTGTAGGACATTTATTTACATTATCTTCAATAGGGAAGACTTGGAATTATCCTGTTCTTGATTATGAATGGGTTCCGAGTCATCTGGTATACAAAAACGCAAGAACAAAAAATTTCACTGATGTTTTCAAGTCTCTTGCAAAAGGCGCTGATGATGTCATAATAATGACTGATTTTGATAGAGAAGGTGAAGTAATAGGTTATCTAATTTTAAAATATTTAGTGGGTAAGAACAATGCAGAAAGAATGAAATTCTCTACTTTGACTAGAAGAGATATTATTAATGCTTTTGACCAAAGAGAAAAATCCCTGGATATGGGTTTTCTGAATTCAGGTTTAATACGACATTATATTGACTGGTTATATGGAATTAATTATTCACGAGCGTTAAGCCTTGCGTTCAAAAGAGTATCTGGACGTTTCAAAACAATTTCAATTGGTCGTGTTCAAGGTCCAACTTTAGGCTCTGTTGTTGAACACGAGAACAACATTAAATTCTTTGTACCTATTCCCTATTGGACCATTAAAAGTGAGGTTATACTAAACAAAGAAAACTTCACAGCAATTTATGAAGAAGTTAAATTGAAAACCCAGAAGGAAGCCATACAAGTAGTGAAAGATTGTAGTGGTTTAACTGGAAAAATATCTAATGTGTCCGAAGAACCAAGTTTTCTTTATCCCTTTCCTCCGTTTAATCTAGGAAACCTTCAGAGGGAAACCTATAACCATTTTAAATTTTCTCCAACAAAAACACTTGAAATTGCAGAAAAGCTCTATTTGAAAGCTCTAATTTCATATCCACGAACAGATAGTCAGAAACTCCCAATGACTCTAGGCCATAAATCAATCCTTGCTAAGCTAAGTAAACAGCACAACTATAATGTTTTTGCAAATGAAATAATTGCCGCAAAGAAATACAAACCAAGGGAAGGAAAACAAACGGATGCAGCTCATCCAGCAATACACCCCACAGGTAAAGAACTAAATGAAATACTTCCTCCTGATGAGAAAAAACTCTATGATCTAATTGTAAAACGTTATCTTTCACTCTTTGGTAAACGTGCTGAATTTCTGAAAAGAACTATACAAATACTTGTAAACAAACACAAATTTGAGGTAAGGGGTAGTAAAATATTAGATGAGGGGTGGATTAGATATTACAAACCTTATTACTCAGTATCTGAGTATATTCTTCCAGATGTCGAAATAGGTACAGAAGTTATTTTCAAATATATTGAGTCAAAAGAACACCTTACTTTTCCTCCACGTCGGCTTAATGAGTCAACACTTCTCCAATATATGGAAGTTGAAAAAATAGGTACAAAAGCGACAAGAGCTGGAATAATCCAAACCTTGTTCGACAGAGGATATATAAGTGGCAAGGAAATAATGCCTACCCCTCTAGGAATATCAGTAGTTAACGTATTACAAGAACAATATCCTATACTAGTTAAATCGGAAATGACTCGTAATCTAGAACAAATTATGGAAGATGTTCAAAATGAAAATAAAGATATTCAAGGTACAATTTTGTCTATAAAGAGAGAACTGAAGGACCTTCTAGAGCTTTTTCATCAAAAAGAAACGGAAATAGGTCTTGCTTTATACAAAAATCTTCAGCTTTCTGAAAAATCAGATATAATTGTACTAGGTGAGTGTCAGCAATGCAAGAAAGGAGAACTAAGAATTATTAGATCAAAGAAAACAAGAAAACGTTTTGTAGCTTGTTCATCATATTTTGACAAAGCCATAGTTTGTAGTGTTACTTTTCCAGTTCCAAATACTGGAACCATTAAATCTACAAAGAAAACGTGTATTCATGATGGTCTGCCAATAATTGAATGGCAAAAGGGAAGAAGAAAAATTTCAATGTGTATATCTCCTGATTGTCCTTCTAAGAAAGAAGTTGAGAAAAATGAACAAAAATAAACAATGTCCAATTTGTAAAAAAGACATAGAAAACTTACAATCACAATATTGCAAGAATCATTCCAAAGCCAAAAAAGAACTAAAAAAAGGATATGAAGCTTGGCTAAAGGCCTATGGATCCTTTTCTTGGGATGACTTTCTTCAAAAAATCTTGGATCTGGAAGGTTTGGCTGGTGATTTTGTTAGAGAAATAGCTCAACATGAATTCTATTTTTCCAATGAATGATTAGATATTGAAGTTTTTTTAATAGATATGAATTATTTGCATATGATTTGTTTTCAAGAAAAGAGTGCTGTATGAATTTGTTCCTTTTCTGGTAATCCCTCAATTTTAGTTTTTCCTACAAATATTGTAGGAAGTGAGGATACATTATATCGATTTTCTGTCTTTATTTCTACACTCATGTAATTGAATAATCCTCCATACTCACTTAGAACATTCTTTAATATGTTCTCTGCGATATTACA
>JAGLOH010000036.1 GCA_023139025.1 Candidatus Heimdallarchaeota archaeon
GAATCTTTGGAAAATAAACTCATCTTATGGTTAAAATTGAATAGAAATTAAAAAAGGTTCGGTATTACCTTTCTGGTTTATTAGCCTTAGCAATAAAATATCCCAATGTAGTTTGTTCTCCCGGAATAAACCTTTGAACGGGATGTGTTGTATTTGCAACTACTGAACCTGAGTTGGGTAAAGTATACTGTTGCTCTACAATCCTCAACCTTAATTCCTCACTAGCATAATCAATAACTTCTTCATTTTCTTCTTTCGTGATAGTACAAGTTGAATAAACCAACGTGCCACCTGGTTTTAATAAATCATTGCAGGAATGTAGAATTGCTTTCTGGTACATTGCTGTTGCTTTGATAGTTTTTCTGTCTGTTTCTAATAGCAATCTAGGTCTTAATCCTAAGGAGGTACAGGGTGGATCGACTAAGATTTTATCAAATTTCATAGACCAGCTTCTACTGAAACTAATTATATCTCCTACTTTTGTCTGAATGTTTTTTAGTTTATATTTCTCTATTTTCTTGTTTAGCTTCTGTATTCTGTTCTTTGATCTATCGATTGCAACAATCACTGCTTCACTTTTTGAAAGTTCATTGAGATGAATTGTTTTGTTACCAGGTGCTGCGCAACAATCAAGAATCGTTTCATTTGGTTTTGGTTCCAGATTCATACTGGCTAAATAAGCAGGTAAACTTTGAAAATATGCAGGAAAATCATCTAAACCTACCTGTTGAAGGTTTGGAACCTTGAACGGAGAAATCAGATTCCTTGCTGCGATTCCTTTCCCTTTAGCTAACATATCATGATGATTTAGTAAAGCCTTAGCTTTTGCTACAGGAATTTTTACTTGATTCAGTACCTGAACTATATCATCTACCCTTACTTTATTCGCCCTTTTAACTCCAGGAATAAAAATATCTGAACCTTGATAGATCATCTCTGCTGCACGATTATCTACAACCATCTCTTTCGTATTTTCTTCAAAATCTAAAGGAAATGGTCCTTTTGGTTTTGTGACTATTACGTTTGGGAACTTGCTATGTATTTTGGTTTCATATCCAATCTGTTCAAAACTGTCTACCATTCTCTCTATCATATCATACTTCTGAAAAACATGAAGTGTGTATTCTTCCATGGGTGTAGATATTTTTTCAAAATATTTATTAGCTAAAACATCACCAAAGAGTTCTTCAACATATTCTCTAAACTCTTTTCCGATTATTCTTCCATTGGAGTGCAAATGAGAATATGTCAATTCTTTCCCCTAATCTAGTGAATGAAACACAGTTTTACGTGTTTCTGTATCAAGAACTACCACTGTCGGATGATCATATAAATCAAAAGTTTCCCCAGGATTTATTATTATAGTTTTTCCGACTTTCTTCAAAAGCTTCTTATGAGTATGTCCTGTTATTACATAGTCATAAGGGTCTTTTGAATAAATTAATGAATTAAGTACAAGTTCTTCTGTACCATGATAGAGAGCAAACCTCTTTTCATCTAAACTGAATTCACCTATTTCTTGATAAAAAAATCCTACTTCTTTCATCATTCCTGATATGACAGCTGTATCACCTTTATTGTTCCCCGAACAGAGATAGAATTTGCCTTTGTATTTTTCAAACATTTTTACACAAAATGGTGAAACTAAATCTCCAGCATGGATTATTGTTTCTATTTCTTTTTTTTCAAAAAGCTCCAGAGCTTTTCTTATATTTGGTCGATGATCATGGCTATCACTCATGATTCCTATTTTCACAATTTACACCTATGTTTTTGATAAAATTGATTATCACTTTGGTGCGGGAAGGGAGATTCGAACTCCCGGACCACTAAGGACTAGAATCTGAATCTAGCGCCTTTGACCACTCGGCAATCCCCGCAAGGAAGGCTGGTTTTTCTATCGTTCTCTTTCTAACAAGATATTTAAATCATTGTATCTTATGTTTTTTGTATTCAGAGGAAGTTGTGATTTTATGAGCTTACGACCCTATCTTGAGAAACTCAAACAATCTGATTTTCTAGTTGAGATTAGTGATGAAGTTAAGTTGGAATATGAGATAACCAAGCATCTTCAATCAAACTACAATAAAGCTGTTTTGTTTTCCAATGTTGAAAATTCGCACTTCCCCCTCTTAGGTAATATTCTCTCTTCCCGCGAGCAACTTAAACTCGTTCTAAACGAGCATGAGGACTATTATAACTTCTTTCAACAATCACTTCTTAGCCCTCAAAATCCTTCGGAGGTTGAAACTAGTCTTACTTTTTCTAACACCAAATCCGTTAATCTCTCCCATCTCCCTATCCCCAAATTCTTTCCTATTGATGCTGAGAAGTATCTCACATCAGGTATTGTTTTCGCACAATTTCCCAATACTGATGTTTCTAACATGAGCATCCATAGAATTATGGTTCTCAATGATCAACAAGGGGTTATTCGTATTGTTCCCCGAAATTTACATAAAATCTTCTTAGAGAACAAGCGTAAGGGTTTGGATACTCCTATTGCTGTCATTAATGGTTATCATCCCATTCTAGCTTTGGCAGCTTCTTCTCCTTCTCCTTCAGGTAAATCTGAACTTGCTATTGCTAATTCTCTCATGAGGGGGAATCTTTCAATTCTCAAAACCCCCCGTTATGGTATTTCTGTTCCTTCTGATGTTGAATTTATTCTAGAGGGGAGAATTCTAGCCGATGAAGAAGTATCTGAAGGACCCTTTGTCGACATAACAGGCACTCCCGATGATATTCGTACCCAACCCATCGTTCAATTTGAAGACTTACTTCATCGAGATGATCCTATCTTCCAGACTATTCTTCCTGCTTATGAAGAACATTTCATTCTTATGGGTTTTCCACGTGAAGCAGAAATTCACAACCGTGTGAGTAAAGTTGTCCCCAAAGTGCATGGGGTTTACCTAACTCCTAGTGGGTGTGGGTGGTTAAGCGCGGTAATTTCAGTGACAACTCAGACAGATATAGATGGGCAGAAAGTTGGTCTAACAGCTTTTGAGGCGCACCCTTCACTTAAATGGTGTACAGTTGTGGATGAAGACATAGATATATGTGATATCAAGGCAGTTGAATGGGCAAGAATTACCAGAGCTGGGGCCAATGATATAACCATACTTGAAAATATGAGTGGGTCATCACTTGATCCTTCACGCAATAGAACTAGCAATACTTCAATTAAAGTAATAGTAGATGCAACAAAGAAAAGAGGGAAAACGGGATACGAAAGAGCAATACCTTTTTAGAAAAAAAGAAAAAAACAAGCAAATTGCATAGCGTGTGAAAATCTTACCACGTAAATTATTTATTGTGTGGTAAGATTCTCGAGAATTATGTTTTTGCGCACTAGTGTGATTGAAAAAAATATTTAAAGAAAACATAATGATATTCTTCAGAGGATTAATTATGAATTTAATGAATAATTTAGCTAATTCCGATCCAGAAGTTGCTGATATGCTTCTAAGAGAATTAAAGCGTCAAGAAGAAGGCATAGAGCTTATTCCTTCTGAAAATTACACTTATCGATCTGTTCTTCAGGCTATGGGGAGTGTTTTCACCAACAAATACTCCGAAGGTTACCCTAAGAAAAGGTACTATGGTGGAAATGAAATTGTAGATGAAGTTGAAATTCTAGCTATAGAACGCGCCAAGGAGCTCTTTGGATGTGAACACGTTAATGTTCAACCGTATTCTGGCTCTCCAGCTAATCAAGCTGTTTTCTTTGCTTTACTAAATCTAAAGGATAAATTCCTAGGTTTTAGTCTTACATCAGGAGGTCATCTTACTCATGGAAGTCATGTAAACTTCTCTGGTAAGAATTATTCTTGTACTAGCTATGATGTTGATAAAGAGACAGAAATGCTAGATATGGCAGTTATCCATGAGCTAGCTAGAAAAGAAAAACCAAAAATGATTATATCTGGTTTAACCGCATATCCCAGAAAAATAGACTTCAAGGCTTTCCAAGAGATTGCAGAAGAAGTTGATGCTTACCAGCTTGCAGATATTTCTCATATTTCAGGTTTGGTTGTAGGAGGCGCACATGAAAGTCCTATACCTTATGCAGACGTTGTAACAACTACAACTCACAAAAGTCTTAGAGGACCACGTGGTGCAATCATAATGTGTAAAACTGAAGATAGATTACATGAGATACACCACCCAAATAAGAAAACAAAGGCAGGAGAACCATTTAGTTTAGCACGATTGATAGATTCAGCAGTGTTTCCAGGTTTGCAAGGAGGACCTCATGATCATTCTACTGCAGCAAGAGCTGTGGCATTTGCAGAAGCTATGAAACCTGAGTTTAAAGATTATGCAAAGCAAATTGTTAAAAATGCAAAAGTATTAGCAGATGAATTAATGACCCTTGGAATAAAACTTGTTACAAATGGAACAGACAATCATCTTATTCTCATTGACTTGCGTCCTGAAGATCTAATTGGACAAGGAGGATTAATTCAAACAGCTTTAGATGAAGCTGGTATAACACTAAACAAAAACACAGTACCTTATGAACCTTCAAGTCCTTTCAATCCTTCAGGTTTAAGACTTGGAACCCCAGCTATAACCTCTAGAGGAATGAAAGAATCAGAAATGAAAGTAATAGCAGAAGGTCTTTCAACTGTTATAAAAGCAAAGGGAAGCCCAGAAGTATGCTCTAAAGTTAAAGAAGATATTTTAGAACTTACAAATCATTTCCCATTATATCCAGGTTTGTCTATACTAAAATAATCTCAAAAGGGTTCTTTTCCCTTTACTCTTTTTTACTTTTCTCTTCAAAAAGAAGTTGTTCTGTTTGCTGCATTATTTTCAGAATTAGCTCACTTGAAACTTCTTTCAGACTTATAGACAAGAGAACTAATTTTTGAATTCGTGATGCAAATCGTTCACCTAACATTCTCACAAAGTGTGCATCTGACGAACCAGTAACATAGAGTGTTGAAGCTTGTATGATATCTGTACCTGGTACTGATATTGCCAAAGTCCCTAGCCTGGGAGTTTCCTCATAAATAAAAATAGAAACTGCATTTTCCAAAAAGACTGCAGTTATTTGATATTCTTGCCCATCTACTTCAATTGTGGTACTGAGTGTAGGCTCTTTCATTGTTAAAGTCTAGATTCTATCCTCTAAATAGTTTCTTGCACTAAATACAGGGATTTTTATCTCCTTTTGCTTCATAGTCGGCATAATATTCTCTCAGACACTTCTGAAGTTCAATATTATTCTTTGCATGCTTAAGCTCAAAAGCTAGAAGTAAATTACTTGCTAACATGGTTACAGTTGCCGGTCCGCTTCCACCAGGAACAGGAGAAATATATGCAACTTTATCTTTCAAGTCATCAAATTCTGTATCTCCCATCAGCTTACCATCTTCGAAATTAACTCCTACATCAACTATAGCAACATCCTTTTTCACCATATTTTTCTTAATGAGATGAGCACGACCAACAGCTGCAATGAGTATATCGGCTTTCTTAGTATACTTCTTAAGTGGTTTTGACCTTGAATGACATACTGTTACAGTTGCATGTTCTCGTAAAAGAAGATGAGCTACAGGTTTTCCTATTATCATGCTTCTTCCAACTACCACAGCATGTTTTCCATGTAAAGGTATTTGATAGTGCTTCAAAAGAGCAAGAACTCCCAAAGCAGTTGCGGGAATTAAGTTGGGTGTAGATTTTATCCATGCATAAACATTGCTAGGGGACAAACCTTCAATATCTTTATCTGGAGAAATACTCTCTATAACTTTATCCTCGTCCATATGTTTAGGTAAAGGTAATTGGACAAGTATTCCATCAATACTATCATCATTATTTTGCTTATTTATTATATCTAGAAGTTCCTCCTCTGTTGCTTCTTCAGGGAGCTTAAGAACATCCGATTCAACACAAAGATTTGCAAAAAACTTCTCTCTTATTCTACGGTAAGATTCTGAAGCAGGATCTTCACCCACAAGTATGGTAGATAATTTTGGTACTTTATTGTATTTTTCTTTGATAACTTCACAACGAGGTTTGAGTATTTTATCTGTATATTCTTGTGAAAACTTTCTTCCATCAATTATCATAAATATCACTATAGTCTTTTTCTTAATTTCATGTTCTTGATTAATAATTCCTTAAGCACTTAATAAATTATGAGGATTTACAGATTTCCTTTCCAAATGACCAAACGCATCTAGAACAGAATCTCAGCTTTGTAAATGGTTTGGAATCAAAAGGTTTTTATCAATTACTAGAAGCCGTGTTGTAAAGTCACGTGACTAGTGTAGAGATTCTACAATTTTTTGAGGAAAATAGAATGAGCTCAGATAGCTATAAAACTATAAAGGGAATTCGTTTTGGCCTACTTAATCCAAATACTGTCAGAAAGCTTTCAGTTGAACGTATTATTACTCCTGACACCTACGATGCAGATGGTACTCCTGTTGCCACTGGTTTGATGGATGGATCCTTGGGAACCATTGATCCTGGTCAACGCTGTAAAACATGTGGAGCTAGAGTAGGGAGTTGTCCTGGTCATTTTGGTCATATCGAACTTTCTCGCCCTGTTATTCATGTTGGTTATAACAAACTTATCTATAAGGTTCTTAGGGCTACATGTCGTGCTTGTCACAGAATTCTCCTTGAACCCGCTGAAATCAAGGAAATTATTGACAAAATGGACGAGTATGAGGATCAATGGGGTGTTCCTGATTATGACCTTATTGAAGAAGTACTGAAAAAAGCAGCTAAAAAAACTTCTTGTTCATATTGTAAAGAAGAACAAAACAAAATCAGACTTGAGAAGCCGACAACTTATTATGAAGAAGTAGAAACAGAATCTGGTCAGAAACAGACTAATAAACTTTCTCCGTCGGATATTCATAGTTGGTTTGAAGATATTGGTCAAAGTATTGAGGATACTAAAGATAGTGGAAAAGGTGGGGATACTAAAGATAAATATGCCGCTAAAGATGATTGCAGGCTATTAGGAATTAATCCACAATTTGCTCGTCCCGAATGGATGATACTGAAGGTTTTACCAGTACCTCCTGTAAGCGTTCGTCCAAGCATAACGTTAGAAAATGGTATTAGGTCAGAAGATGATCTTACACATAAACTAGTTGATATTATTAGAATTAACCAGAGGTTGCTTGAAAACCGAGAAGCTGGTGCTCCTCAATTAATTGTGGAAGATTTGTGGGAGCTTCTACAATACCATGTTAGTACATATTTCGATAATGAAATAAGCGGTATTCCTCCAGCAAGACACCGAAGTGGAAGAGCTTTAAGAACACTTACCCAACGGTTGAAGGGTAAAGAAGGTCGTTTTAGAGCAAATCTTAGTGGAAAGAGAGTAGATTTCAGTGCAAGAACTGTAATCAGTCCAGATCCATTGCTGAGCATTAATGAGGTGGGAGTCCCAAGAGACATTTCTGAAATTCTTACTGTTCCCGAAAGAGTAACAGAATGGAATATTGAGGAAATGAAAGAACTTGTTATGAAAGGCCCCCGCAATTTCCCAGGTGTCAATTATATTATTAGACCTGATGGAAGGAGAGTTGATCTACGGTATGCTAGAAACTTGCAAGCTGTTGCAGATTCCCTTCAACCCGAATTTATTATTGAGAGACATCTTCGTGATGGTGATGTCGTTCTCTTCAATCGACAGCCAAGCCTTCATAGAATGAGTATTATGGCTCATGAAGTCAAAGTTGTCCCATATAAGACCTTTAGATTAACATTACCTGTTTGTCGACCTTACAATGCAGATTTTGATGGAGATGAAATGAATCTTCATGTCCCTCAAAGTGAAGAAGCACAAGCTGAAGCTAGAATCCTGATGAGGGTTCAAGAACAAATAAGCACCCCAAGATATGGTGGCCCCATTATCGGTGCTATTCAAGACTTCATTACTAGTGCTTACTTCTTAACTCGTAAAACAGCTATTTATACCAAAAGTGAAGCATCTCAATTAATTACTGCTGCTGGATTAGAAAATTTACCAAAAGCTGACACAAAGGGACCAAAAGGAGAACCAATGTGGAGTGGAAAAACACTATTTAGTGCTTTACTCCCTGATGATTTTAACTTCACTATGTTCAACAATTTATGTGAAAAACATGATACTTGTAAGAAAATTAAATGCTCTGTAGAAGGGTATATTCTAATAAGAGATGGTGTTCTGGTCTCAGGTATTATTGACAAAAAAGCTTTTGGTGCAGAAGTTCCTGATAGTGTGCTTCATCGTATTCTAAAGGAATATGGTGCAGATAGAACAAGGGAATTCTTAGATAGTGTTACTAGAATGTTAATTACTAACATTACACTCAGAGGTTTTAGTATGGGTGCTAGTGATATTGACATCCCTCCTGAAGCTGATAAACAAATCGAAGAGATTTTAGCAGTTGCTAAAAAGAACGTTCTCAAAATAATCAAGCAGTATGAAGATGGAACTCTTGAGCGTCAAGCAGGTCGAACTGAAGAAGAAACTTTGGAAGCAAGAATCATGGAAATACTCGCAAAAGCAAGAACTGACTGCTCTAATGTGAGTGCAGAGTATTTAGAAGATGATAATGAAGCTTTAATTATGGCAAGAACTGGTGCTAGAGGAAACATGTTAAATCTAGGACAAATGAGTGCTTGTGTAGGTCAACAAGCTGTTCGTGGACAGAGAATTCAGAGAGGATATAAAGATAGAGTACTTCCTTTCTTCAAGCAAGGAGACCTTTCAGCAGAAGCTCATGGTTTTGTTGATAGTAGTTTCAGAACGGGATTGAATCCTATTGAATTCTTTATGCATGCAGCTGGTGGAAGGGAAGGGCTTGTTGATACAGCTGTTCGTACATCTCAAAGCGGTTACATGCAACGAAGACTTGTAAATGCACTTCAAGATATTTCTTCTTGTTATGACAAAACAGTCCGAAATGCAGCAGGAGAAATAGTTCAATTCCTTTATGGGGAGGATAATGTAGATCCAGCAAAAAGTGATCATGGAAAAGCAGTTAACGTTTCTATCATCATTAACAAGATTCTTGAAACCCATCCAGAGGAAGCAGAGGAGGAATAACAATGGCACAATTTTTAACTACAAATCAAATAAAACTTCGTTTGGAAACCTTCCATAAGGATAAATTGGTTCCTGACACCGTCTATGATGAACTGAAAAGTGAACTAAAAGGAAGAAAACTCACTAAAAGTCAATTAGAACAAATTATCAAAGAAATTATCAACAGTTATGAATTTGCTCAAATTGATCCTGGGAGTGCAGTTGGAACCGTTGCTGCTCAATCTATTGGTGAACCTGGAACACAAATGACACTTCAAACATTTCATTATTCTGGTGTTGCTGAAATGTCTGTATTGAGAGGTTTACCTCGTTTAATCGAAATTCTTGATGCACGAAAGAATCCTAGCACACCAACAATGACTATTTACTTAGACAAGCTTACTGAAAAGAGTGAGAACTTAGCAAAACAAGTTGCTAGAAGAATAGAACTTACAACTGTAAACAAAATCGCACACAGCATAACTCATAGTTTTTCTGAAGGAACAGTAAGAATCAAACTTGATGCCCTTTTACTTAAAGACAAAGATACAGAACCACAAACTGTTATGAATAAAATTCAATTACGAAGAAAAGAATGCAAAGTTGAAATAGACCAAGAAGACGAAAACATGATCGTTATTAATCCACTCAAAGAACTAAAATTCAGTGATCTACCAAAACTTGCTGAAAAAGTACGAGAGATACCAATTAAAGGTATTAAAAATGTAAATCGTGTAGTAGTAATGAAAAGTAAGGAAGGCAAATACTACTTGCAAAGTGAGGGGAGTAATTTCAGTGAATTATTAAGAATTCCCGGAGTTGATCCTACAAGATGTTATACGACTGATATTAATCAAATAGCTGAAACTCTAGGAATTGAAGCTGCTCGAAATGCATTAGTTAAAGAATCCTTATCTGTTATGAAAGAACAAGGATTAGATGTTGATAAGAGACACGTTATGTTGGTATCTGATTTAATGAGCCATACAGGCGAAATTCTTCAAATTGGTCGTCATGGTATTTCTGGTAGGAAAAGTTCAGTTTTTGCACGAGCTGCTTTTGAAGTAACTGTCAAACATCTTCTGGATGCAGCTGTTCATGGAGAGTATGATCCACTAGAAGGTATAACTGAAAATGTTATTGTTGGGCAAACTATTGCTTTAGGTACTGGAATTGTTGACCTTACTATGAGTTCTAATTACAGAGAATTCAGTGATAAAGAAGACAAATAATCAAACTTCATTGCACCTCTACTTTTTTCTTTTATTCAAGTTAAACCAAGTTAAAAGTAAGTGAACAGAAAGTTTTTATTAAAATCTTATGAGGGAACTTTAACTAATGGTTAATGTTAGAACTATTAAGCAAAAATGTGATATTATGACAGGATCCAAAAGTCCGAAAGGCGAATTCGCTGCTAGAAAACTCAAAAATAAAAGAAAACAATTCCGATGGAAGGATATGCAGTACAAGCGAAGAATGTTAAGACTAGATAAAAAAACAGATCCATTAGAGGGTGCTCCAGCAGCAAGAGGTATTGTTGTTGAAAAATATGGTGTAGAAAGTAAACAACCAAACTCAGCTTTAAGAAAATGTGTAAGAGTTAGACTTGCTAAGAATGGAAAGCAAGTTGGTGCTTTTGTTCCTCATGACGGTGGGCTCTTATATATTGATGAACATGATGAAGTAATTGTTTGTAGTATTGGAGGAGCTCAGAAGGGAGCAATGGGAGACATTCCTGGTGTTAAATGGCAAGTTACTCATATTAATGGAGTTGCTATCAAACAAATTGTTATTGGTAAGAAGCCCAAACCTCAAAGATAGTTTTTTTTTGATGGATAAATCCATCTCTTCTATTCTTAAGTTGGTTCATAACTGATTCCATTAGTTTACATTTTTGTATAGGATAGTTTGAAAATGAAGACCAAAATCCTTTAAATATATTATATTAATTGAGCTTATAAATAGAATAAAAAGAATTTTCAAAGGGGATCAAAAAATGTCTGAATATGATATTACACCAGTTAGAGCTAGCCAAATTAAAGAAGGAAATCATATTATTCAAAACGATGAGGTTTTTCTCGTTCGTTCAATTGAAAAATCAAAAAGTGGCAAACATGGTCACACAAAATGTAGAATGAAGATAGAAAACATATTTACAGGAAGTAAAACAGAAATTTCTATTCCAGGTGACTTAAAGCTACAATCTCCAGTCATTGATAAAAGAAATGCTCAAGTTATATCTGTTGGTAATGACAGTGCACAAATGATGGATCTTGAAACTTATGAAACATTTGAAACTGCACTACCAAGTGAAGAAGAGATGAGGGCTCAAATTAAGGAAGGAGCTGAAGTTGAATACTGGAAAGCAATTGGAAAAAGCAAAATCATGCGAATAAAGAGTCCTGGATAGAATATTGTTATTCTTTCTAACAATCTTTTTTTGAAAAGCTTTAATTTCAAAATTCTCATTCTAAACTAAAATTTATTAATTGTTACAAATGATGATATAACATTCGGGCCGATAGATCAGCCTGGTAGATCGCTTCGTTCGCAATGAAGTAGCCCCGGGTTCAAATCCCGGTCGGT
>JAGLOH010000360.1 GCA_023139025.1 Candidatus Heimdallarchaeota archaeon
CATCTACAAAATGTGAGTTACTTAAATCAACACCCACATAGTTGCGATAAATTGTGTTATTCCAGATAGTTGAATTATCACTTCTGCTTAACGATAGTGCAAAATCAGATTGTATTATTGTGTTATTAGCAATAGTAACTTGATTCGAATCATCAACATCTAATCCCCCAAAACTATCACATTTGTAGATATAATTGTTAATTATTTTTGCTGTTCCATTTGCATTCTGATTTAAGGATATCCCTCCATGGTATTCTTCTATTCTACAATTCTGAATCACAAAGTGCTTAGCTGTGTTGGCAATCTTAATTGCATACATATACTCATTTTTGGGTTCTTTAGTGATTTTTAAATCTTCAATTAAAAATGGGTCTTCAGCTGTTCCAGATCCAACGAAATCATAATTGTCATAATCATCATCAGAAAGGATCAAAATTGCTTTATCTGGATAATCAATTGTTAGAATAATAGGAACTATAGCTGCAAGCATTAGAAGTAGTATCAATGAAGTAAAATTGATATTGGATTGTTTCATTACACACAATAAGCTTTGAGTGTATTTAAAACGTTGTTAAATTAAAGCTCTAACGAAAGTGAACTAAAAACAATCGAATATTAAAGAAGAGATATTACTCAAACTTCTTTTTCGCTTCTTCTAGTTTTTCAAGCTCAGAAAACTCATCTGTATAAATCTGTAAAGGAGATCTACAATTGAAACATTTCTCATCAGTAGGGAGATTCTCGTAACCACATCTGCTGCAGTAGATTATTTCTTGAGATCTCATAGGTTGTTTAAGTTCAACACCAAATTCTTCAGCAGATTTTTCAAAAGAGGATTTTTTATCTGAAACAACAAAACGTTTTCTCTCTTCAGGTTTCTGCTTAACTTCCTTCTTCTTTTTTCTCTTTGACATGTTCACCAAACCTTAGACTATTTATTTCATATCTCTTCCACAATTCTTGCAAAACTTATTATGTGCGAAGTTTTGAGCCCCGCAGAACGTACAGTAGTTAAGAATTATTTCTTCTTCAACCTTCTCAGTGGTGATTTGAACCTCTTCCTCAAAGGGTAAATCCCTATCTTCTTCCTTTTGAACTCCATGATAAACTTCTGATTTTTTAGGACCAGAAGTCTTTGATTTCCTTTGTAAGAGTGGTTTATTTATAGCATCAGATAAGAATTTGATAGCTATGATTCCAAGCAATCCAATACTCACATATTTTTCAACTGGTATGGCAATATGCCTAATTCCCGACATGAAAACAAAGACATCGAGTATAATTATGATCTCTGCTATAAGAAAGAGCCAACCATAGAGGATGAAAAATGGATTGCCATAGCCATCAGGAGGGATGCTTAAAGAACGATGAACCATTACAAATGCGAATCCCATAAAAGCACCATAAACAGTCGCAAGAACGAAAAAGCTAATCCCTCCAATACCCATATAGAGCAAAACATTATCCAAAATTAAGGTGATTACTAAACTAATTATCGCTGTATTTACTGTTTGTTTTTCCTCTGGATAGAATCCGCCGATTCGATAGATTGGCACTAGTAAGAGCAAAAACGCAAGTGATTTAGTAATCTCACCAAGATAAACCAAAGCAATTATAGGAAACAAGACTGAATAACTATAAATTTGCAAACCAACTGATACAATTAAAATTCCAAACAATCCGAAAAAGATTCCAGACATCTTTTTCTCTAACCAAACAGTTGCACTGGACATTTTTTCACCCTGACTAACTAACTTAATTCTTTCCAGACACTAAAAAAAATACTCGATGATATCTAATAAAGATATGCTTTTTAAAACAGCTAAGCGAGATAGTTGATTCTTTGATATCGTTCAATTATCTTCCTCTTTTCTTCAATATCTTCCTTCTTATGCTCTAAATCCCAGATAGTAACCTCTTTCAAGCCATATTCATCTAAGAAAGAGACTCTAGCAAGAGAAATATTCTTTTCTTCATCAATGATTACTTTGCCTTCTTCTTCTAGCTCTTTAATTTTAAGAAAAATTTGCAGATAATGATTTAGCAAATGGTGGTCATGCCAGAACTCATCATAGAGATCAGTAAAATTAACAGAACCTCTTTCAAGAAGAAGTTTTTCGAGTTGTCTTTCGAGATTTTTCTTGGCTAGCTCTTGTGTTTCTCTTGTATCACCCCAGAGTTTAGCTGTCATATTACTTTCATTAATCTCTGTCAGTCCAGTATATTAAAGAGTAAAAAAAAGAAACTGACAAAAGTAATTATTGGGGAGAGAAAAATCGCTTACAATAACTATAAATAATGAAATCCACAAAGAAATGACAATAAGAAACACCGAGGTTTTTATGTTGTTTAATAAAAGAAAAGTCGGATTGTTTGTCGTTTTTAGTTTCCTTGTTTTGAATCTATCTTTATTCTCAGGAGTTGCAGCAATTCCTGCAGATGTTTCAACAGTTAATGATTTAACAATGCTTGAACAACCAGAGATAGAACTAGATTATCGTGTAGTAAAAGTTGATCAATCTC
>JAGLOH010000361.1 GCA_023139025.1 Candidatus Heimdallarchaeota archaeon
AACCAAGCAGAGATCTGATGATATAATTGAAACAAAGAAAAAAATCAACCAAGAGAAGAAGTTTTTGATTGAATATGAAGACGATTATTTGACAATTGTTGAACTAAATAGAGCTTTAGAATCTCTAAATAAAGTATAGGTGATGAATTATGAGCGAAAAAAGAAAATTCAATATTTGGGTTCCTGATTCAACAGCTGATACAATACCTGATTTAGTGGATTTAGTAGAACAACTTCTTTACTACTTTCCTTACATCTTCAAAGTTGATCTTAAAGAACTTAAGAAGAAAGATAATTTAGAGAAAGAATTAGAAGAGGTAAACAAAGAATTCAACCAGATAAGTCAAATATATGGGAAATTGAGACAAGAGTATGGAGTAATTCATTTTGAAGCAAATGAACTTTATACACGAAATACTTTAACAGGTTTAAAACTAGGGATGCTAATGAAAAAATTGGAAAGAGCCAAATCCATTTGGGGTGATAAATTAAGTTTAGATTATGAATCTGCTAAAGAAATGATTATACACTATTCTGACCGATATTTGCTAAAAAGAGAAGAGGAAATTTAGAAATAAATTATTGCTCTCAATTATCATTATTCTTTTGATTTTTCCTTTTCTTGACATCTCTCATTTGACGGAAGACTTTTCCAATTCGGTTGTGTTAAAAAACCAACTAAAACAGCTACTACAAGAAAGGTTCCTATACTATCAGCAAATAAAACGAATAGGATTTTTTTATCAATTTTTTTCAGTTCTTTCCATGATAATTCTGCACCAATATTGAACCCTATTATACCTAGCGCGATCGTCACAAGTGGATGTGAAATAGAATCTATGAAATCGTACGATATGAATTCTTTAAAATACCAATTTGGAAGACCTATAATAAAACCTGATAGTATAAATCCTAAAACTTGGGGTACATGTATTTTTTTGAATAGATGAGCTCCTACAAAACCAAAAATAAGAATAGAACTTAATTCCAGTATTATGAGCCCCAAATCTGTCATGTTCAGAATCCAAGAATAAGCATAATATTTACTATTTTGGATAATTATACATATATCTATATTTTCTTTCATATAATCGTTTGTTTGATGTAAGAAATTGAAATTTTTTTAAACAAGTGTAAGAAAAGTTCTTAAAATGATAAATGATTTTATTTTGAAATACTCATTCAATATTGTTTACAATGTTTTGTTGTAACTGATTAAGTGATTTAAGGTGATTAGTTGATTAATAGTATACTACAATGGGCAGGAATTGCTTTAATTATAATTGTAGTATTTATTAGTATTATTAGCTTAATGATTGAAAAGGTTGATACACCTAAAGTAACTGTTATAGGTGCTGTAGTTGCAGGTTTTATTTTTAAGTTTATGACAGACTGGGAATTATTATTAGCTGCGAATTCAATTAGAGAAGAAATTCCAAGCAATTTCCTGGAAGCCTTAGCTCAAATGATTGATGTTGATGTCATCTTAATCATTTTCTCAGTCAGTACCATTGTAGCAGTGACAAAGAAATCGGGATTTTTCGATTTGATTTCTCTAGCAATTGTTAAGTGGACCAAAGGAAGCCCAAAAAAACTTATGTTTGCACTAGGTGGTTTCAGTTTTCTCGTGAGCATGTTTTTTGATAATTTAAGTGCAATAATTATTCTAGGATCATTATCAGTCATTGTTTGCAAAGAATTGGATCTTAGACCTCAACCTTATGTCATATTTGTTGGAACAAACACTATTATTGGTGGGTTACCAACTCCTGTCTCTTCTCTTCCAAATTTAATCTTTTACAAATCATTTCAGAACCTGCTCGAAGCTAACCCTTCATATAAGGAAGTAGCAGATATCAGCTTTCTGAAGTTTACATTGATCATGTTTCCAGCTGCTATCATCTTTTATGCAGTCGCAATTTTGTATTTCTTTATTCTTTATAGAAAAGAACTTTCTATATCTGTCTCAAAAGAGAAAAAAGAGCAAATTGAACGAATCAACATCTGGACTAGTGTAAAAAAGAAATCTGATGTCTACAAGTCTCTAGCAATAGCTATTACTCTCTTTACTGGTTTTATTTTATCTGATTTGATTGGGATAGGGTTGGGTTTTATCTCACTCTTTGTTGCAATGTTAGCTTTATTGTTATTCAATGAAAATTTAGTTGAATTCATAAAAGATGGTATAGAGTGGGAGATGATTGTATATTACTCAAGTCTTTTTGTATTAATGGGGATTTTCATAGGTGTAGGTTCTCTTCAACCAATCAACAATTTACTTACGAATATTATTGGTGGGGGTTCATTTGGTTTGCTGATTCTGGTAGCACTAATTGTGGGTTTAATCGGTCTTCCTGTAGCTGGTTTTCTAGAAGAGTCATCTGCATCTATCTTGTTCTCTCAGATCTTTGGAAATATAGTAGGTAATATTGGAATGCAGAATCTTGGATTATGGTTTGCATTTGTTTTTGCTGGAAACATGGGAGGATCTCTTACCCCTATTGGCGCCATAACCATCCTAA
>JAGLOH010000362.1 GCA_023139025.1 Candidatus Heimdallarchaeota archaeon
ATAATAGATTTCTCATTAGTTGCTTCTTATCCATCATTTATGAATGAAAGAGTAACAACGGAAACGAATGTCTTCAAGGAATTTGGAAAAGGCTATAAGGAAATATTTGTAGCTATGAAGAGTCGGCAGATGAGAAAAGGCATCTTTTCATCATCGAGTTATGATGCGGTTTACAAAAGCCTGAAAGACTATATTCAACCAATTCTGAAAATATACATTGTAGTCGTTCTTCTCAATGTTGGACTCAAAGGAAACCTGAACTTAGCTGAAGGAGATATAATAAAAATAATTCTTGGTGTAATGTATTCAGTTTTCTATCTCCTATCAGCAATATCATCCCTCAATGCTTATAGAATAAAAAAATTATTCAAAAAATCGAAAACTGCTATGGACGTGTTATTCTATATATTTGCAGGAATTCTTCTGTTAAATGCCATATTCATACATTATGAATTACCAATTGTAGTTGTTTTTCTTTATTTACTTATTTACATTTTAGAAAATATTCGTCGACCAATAAGTGTTGATTATTTAGGAGATATTATGAAAAAAGAGCAAAGAGCTACTATGCTCAGCGTGGAAGCTCAAATCAAATCTGTACTAGTTTTTATTTTTGCTCCTTTATTCGGTTTAATCGCAGATTTCAATATACCAATATTGTTCCTTGGGATTGGAATTCTTATGGTAATTGTTAACTTCTTCTTTATAAGTGGAGAAGGGAGGAGTAAAACTTCAGAAACTGTGAAAAAGTAATTTTGTAGGCACTTAAACTACGAAATCTAGAATGGTAAAGTTGTCTTTTGCTAAATTATATATATAGCTCTCATCAACTCAGTCAAGAAGAACACTATACACGGTGAATCTTATGAGTGAAACATTGATCGTCTATGGTACTAGATATAGTGCCACAACAGAAGCTTGTGCTGAAATTCAAAAAATTCTTGAAAAAGAGTATAATCAACATGTCGAAATTTGGGATTTAGAAAATTACAGAGCTTGCCCAGATCTAAGTGATTTTGACAACGTTATTATCGCCAGTGGAATCAAATATGGAAAATGGACTAAGAATGCAGAAAAGTACTTGAGTAATAATTTTGAAGGTAAAAAGGTTGCAGTTTTCATCTCTTCGGCTTTTGCTGGTGATGAAGATCTTCATGAGTATGCTTATGAAAATTTTCTAGTCAAGGTTTTAGAAGAGTACCCTAATCTGGATCCTGTTGCTAAAGCTGCTTTTGGAGGAAGAATTCCAAAGAAAGAATTACCTGAGTTTGCAAAAGGACCTAAGAAATTTATACCAGAAATAGCTAGTAAACAAATACTTACAAGATTGCATGAGAATCAGTATGATAATAGAGATTGGGACAAAATTGAAAAATGGGCCCATGAAGTTGGAAAACTATTCAATAGTTAATCTGAATCTATTAGATTCTTAACAATTCTATTTTCTCAAAATTTCCATCTTTTATGTATATTTTTACACCTTCGCAGGTCCCAAGATATTTTCCCCAAGAACTATAGTCCTCTTTGGGGAAACTTCCTATAGCCACTAGTTCAATTAGACCTCCATGACTAACAAGTAAAGCAGAACCATTATCTGGTAGTTTTTTTGCTAATTCCAATAGAAAATTAGTCATCTCTTTAACATAATTATATGTTTTACCTTCTTTTTTAATCACATCAGCAAATTCACTAAAATTCATCCCCCAAACTACTTCATCTTCAATATAATCGGGTGTCATGCTTAGTTCATCACATATCTCATCAACAGCATACCCCATTGCTACAGCAGTTTCTATGGCTCTTGGAGCATAGCTAGAACCTACTAAATCATATTCCCCAAGTTTTTCCCCTATTTTTCGAGCTTTATCTATTCCTTCTTGATTCAGATGTGGAGAAGGTATTGTTCGTTTTGAGTGTCTTCTTAATTCCAGAACTTTCATCAACTTTAGATTAGCTTTGAGTCTAATATGTCTTTTGAAAAATCTATACTGATCACATCATTGTTCGGAGCAAAATGGTTATTAGTATCATTTAATTGATATTCTTGAAATATATGAGTTTACTGAAATCAAAAACATTCATCATTAGTATGGCAGTTTTAATAGCAGTTGCTATCATTACTCCTACAACAATTGTTCTTTTAAAAGATGAGAATCCACCTACTATTCAAATACTCAATCCCATAAATGGATATGGCTATTCTGGAACTGTATTAATTGAAATTACAGCCGAAGATGATTCTGAAGTAATGAAAATAGAGATTTCTATTGATGAGACTCTTCAAAGTGAATCATCAACATACAACTGGGATACTACTGAGTATTTAGATGGTTTTCATAATATAACAGCTGTTGCTACAGATAAATCAGGAAACACTGCAACAGCTTCAATAATATGCACTGTAGACAATTTCATCGATACACCACCAACAGATGAATTTAAAATTCTTAATTATAATATCAAAGAATCTGGTATTGGAGAAGAATGGAAAGAGGTTGTCAAAGCAGAAAATCC
>JAGLOH010000363.1 GCA_023139025.1 Candidatus Heimdallarchaeota archaeon
TTGGCTATATAGGAGAATGCCATCTAAGTAATAATCAGACGTAAATACTTGGATGTTTAAAATGTCTCCAACTTGCATGTCAAGAGATAAATCCAAAATTGCATAACCTGAAGAATTGGTTTGGATTGTGTAAAATTCATCCCAAATATCTGGAAAATTTGCAGCGGATACATGTACTAAAACTTGGATGTTTTCTAAAGGCGCTCCAAAATGATCAGTAACGTATATTTCCAGAGGAATAACTGAACCATAAACATAGACCTCTGATTCACTAATGTTAAGCGTAATCTGAGCTTGATCGCTAAGAATTGAAAGTGATACAGTCTCTTCTAAATAGAAATAATCAGCTGAGTCTACTTTAATATAAATTGCATACTCACCAGGATTAAAGAAACCTGAAGTAAAGGAAATTGTTCCTTCACCTAAAGTATCAGTTTGATATAAACCAAGGGAAGTATTTTGATCGTCAGAAAAACTATACAAAATGACTTCATAATTCAAATAAGGAATGGCATCTCCTTCAGTATCATTAAAACTAAGATCGATATTAACAGGTTCATTCCAATAGCTTTGAAGGTTTTCGGTGTATTGGAGAAAGATTGGACTTCTTGCAATATTGATGTCGCTATAGGTTGTAGACTGATAGACATAGAGATCAGAATCAATTGAAATAGTTACCCAGAAGGAATTAGGATAATAACCTGCACCCCAATCCAGAAAACCATACGCTGATGAAGCCCATCCAGAAGAATTGGTTGCTAAGAAGATCGGATCTATACTCCCTTGCACATAAAAGAACACCATTAGTCCAGTGACGGGCTGACCGTCATTATCTATGATCCTAGCATTCATTTGGTATTGAGCCAAGTCATGATATCCAGGAGCACTTCCGTATCTACAATAAATCTGAGGTAAAATTACATCGATAACTTCTTTCTGTTGATCAGTGGAGCTATAAGACGCGAGAAGATTAAGAACAGCTTTGAAATATTTAGTTCCTGAAGCTTCATCTATTGAGTAAGAAACTAGGGCGAATCCATCTTCATTAGATATACCTTGGGCTAAAGATATCCATGATTGATTGTCTGAAGAATAATAGAAATCAACTACTTCTCCTTGCAATGGTTGAAAAAAACTATTCTCAACTTTAGCAATTAGTTGAATTTGATCAGAATATTCCGCAGTAGGAGGAGAAGTGAGTGTTAAGTGATCTGGATTGAAAGAATCTAGAACTGTTAAATCTAAGAAATCTGAAGAACAATCGTATAATGAACTACTATCATAATATGATGAAACTAGAACATGGTTAATACCAGTTATAGAAGTAGTATCAAAAAGAATGTTTGATTGACCACTGCTAACAGTTGAGGTTTGAACTAGCGAACCTGTGAAGACTGTAAGATCTACATCTACATTCAGCTGTTCAACCCAATTATCATTATCCTTGGTATATACGCGGTTATCATCAACTCCTGCTTGATCATCAGAGGTTTGAAGAGTGAAATTTTCAGCTGATTCTAGAACAATATAATAAGGTGTATCAGCTGTTAATAGATTGTCAACTTGAGTAGTGGTTGGGTGATTCCAGAAAGTGAAGAGCATTTCTGAGGAAGGATTACTTTTGTGAAAATTATAAGTGTGAAAAGAGATCTCTGAAAACATCAGATAATCAGAGAGATAATTGGAGAGATTATCAGTAACATAAATTGAGATGACATTTGAAATAAGTGTGCTAATCTCAGAAAGATTGAAACCAATGGCCATAAGACCAGTACTAACAGGAACAGTGAATTCTAGAGCGAAGACAGAATTACTAAGGCTGCTTACAGCTGCTTCTTGATTGCTAAGAATTTCCTCGAGATCATACCAGTAATGTGTTCCTCTGTCAACAGGAACTAAACCAAGGAGCTCATATTCAGTCAAAGATGAAGCATCAATTGTCTCGCCTCGTTGAACATCAGAAGCATTGCCTGTTGTTGTGGTATAACTAGGGTAGTTAGCTGCTGATAAGTGAGGAAGACTTGGTGAAGAGGGACTTTCTGCAGACTCAGAATTTCCTCCATCTTCAATAGAGACTATGCGAATGATTCGATCTTCAATAACGAAATCAGTAGAAGAATCATACTCTAAAGAATAAATAAAGTCAGTGGAAATATCTTCAGGGTAAGTGAAACTATTTACCAATAACTGTGAGAATGGCAAAGGTATGATTAGTAGAAAAACAAGAAGGAAAGAGGTCTTACGCAATATGCTCCCTCACTCTATTTTAGCAAATTCTGTCTCGAGTTCCTCTTCCTCTAATTCGTCTTCTTCAGAATCCAGACCAAGACCTATCTCTAGAGCTAACTCGCGATGTTTAGCTTCTTCCTCAACATCACAGACTCCAAAGGGACCTAAAGAGAAGTGAGTTTCAGTCATAGGCAACCAACCACAATCGGTAATTAAGGCTCTTCTAGCATTAGGGGCATCGTACTGATTGCGAATCTTACTAGTTGCTCTT
>JAGLOH010000364.1 GCA_023139025.1 Candidatus Heimdallarchaeota archaeon
CTTGAAAAATTCTACACTAACCTAGTTAAAATACTTGGAGAACCTCCTCTAAATCATTTCAAATTAGTTTTGGTTCCTAGAGAAAAGGGAGGAATGATTACTCGACAAGGAATTATAGCAATGCAAGACAACATTCCTGAAAATGTCATTACAGAAAATAGAGATATCCTTTTACTCAAATGGGTTCATGAAATGTGTCATTTTTGGTTTAATAAAACATCTGTGGAAACTTATCACAATTGGATTGATGAAGCTTTAAGTGATTATTGTGCTTTATTTATTACAAAATTTGAATTCGGAGATAAGTTTTACAAAAATCAGATTGAAGGTATAAAAACAAAAATAAGAGACAGTAGTGATTTAGTCCCTCTAAAGAATATTACTAGACAACATGAAAAAGCCGATCTTCTTTTTTACAAATATGGTTCGTTGATTTTTCATGAAATATGTGAAGAAATTGGAGAAGATTCTTTCAAATTATTTCTTTCAGAATTTTCTAAAAAATCATTAAAAGCAACACAAATAACTACCAAAGATCTGGTTAGTACTCTTAAAAAAATTAACAAAAGTGATTGGGAGTCTTTCCTAAATGAAAAAATAGACAGAATCCCGGTTATTTAGATTGTTAGGAGAAAAAGCACATCTTTATCTCATAAGGTTTGAAATTCATCTCAAGCTGATTATCTTTAATTGTATCTTCTTTTATGATTCTACCATCTATTTTGAGCTGCTCACACCTTGTGAATTTAGAATTGACTTGAAAAGTTGATGATTCACTTTCTGAATTCAAATTGTAGAAAGTTATACATAACTTATCATTTCTTTTCCGCATAGAAGAGATTCTAATCCATGGATTAACAACATGTAAAATTGATTCAGATATTCGATTTTGAAGATCCCCATTCTTAATTAAGATAGACTTAGGTTTTAAACAGAACGATTCAGAATAATTGTCACTTACATACATAGGTTCTTCTCTAGAATGAATAACAAAACCATATTCAAAGATATATTTCTCACCAATTTCTTGAGCTCCAGGTGTCTCTAAAAATGGTCCAGCATGCATTGGTCTTTCATCATAATCTGCTCTGGAAAGAAACCCTACACATCTTAAAAGTGTTAATGCAACCCTGGAATTATTAGCTAGTTCAACTTCAGGTAATCCTTTATTCATTAGTGAGAAAGCTGAATCTGAACTGCTATCTTCTATTCTAATAAATCTCTTCTGAGCTTGAATACCTGAAGGTTGTTCTTCATAACTATCATAACTAATTGGATCACTTTTACGTTTTACAACTCCAAAATGTGTTGAAGTAAATGTTTCCAGAGATGAAAAAGGTAAGTCAAAACATATTCTTAAACGATGATCTTTTGCATAATTGGTCAAAGTTGTTTGTATATCTATTCTTGGGATATCTTTGTAAAATCGAAAAACTGTTTTAACTGGAATTGTAACATTACCTACCCTTTTATCTCGATTCTCATTTAAATGTTCAAAAAGTTCTAGGGTCATATCCTGTTCAATTTCTGTGAATAAAGGTCCTTTGACAGTTAGTTTTCTTTTCACTTTCTTTATTTTTACAATTTCAGGACCTATTCTTCCAAAAGTATATTCATCACCCTTATCACCATAATCTTCAAATTTATGAATCTGAGTAAATTCTGTATTTGTTCTTTTGTCTAGGTAATTGAAAGTCCCATCTGAATTAAATTTAAGCTCATAAAATTTGGTAGTAATCTTATTTTTCGATGATAAAAATATTGCATCATTTTCTGGATAATCCATTTTTTCTAGAAGTTTAAATTCATTGAAATTCCAACTATTAAGAGGTGCTAGAACACTATAGTTTTGTTTTGATCCTAAGGATGCTTTAACATGGTACTTTTTGTATTTCTTAGTATTCATTAATTCTGCTGCTTGCTTCTTAAATTCATCTACATCGAAATCTCCAATAGGAACTTTTCCACATAAAAGAGTGACATCGCATATCTCAGGATTAATGTTATCAGAGATATATACCTCGTTAAGGTAATAATCTAGAATCTTTCTTCCAGGTAACAATCTGAAACCTGTCTTTAACACAAGAGGAGAGAAGGTGTTTTCAAACAAAATTTCCTCAGAGGGGTTTAAAGCTTGAACCATATAATTATTACCTAAACTATCCTGTAATCCAACTATTGGTTGTTTTGCAGGGGCAGAGAAATCAAAGAAAGATAGATTGTCAGAATTATTAGTTGGATTAAAAACATATAATTTTGATTCATCTTCCTCAATTTCAAGCTTATCTATTCCTTCCCTTAATTCATTTAACTGAGATTCTCCTATGCTTTCAGCCCAATAAAACCTTGATTTCATTTCTTCATGTGTTTGATCTATTGAACAACCACAAATACCATCATGGGTTTGGTTTTTCAATAACCATTTCCATGCTAGATTCAGATAGGATGCTGGATAATCATAGTTGTTGAATAACCAAAAATAGGTGATTAAAGGTT
>JAGLOH010000365.1 GCA_023139025.1 Candidatus Heimdallarchaeota archaeon
TTCAGTAGAATTGATGTCAATATTATATCGAATAAAAGACATAGCTCCAGCTTTTTGAGGAATGAAACTAAATAGATGTTTTCTGGTTTCAAGCCATTCCAGGAAAAATTCAAGGTTATCATTTAACATTTTTCTATTCCTAGATAAAATCATTGCTCTCTTCTCTGGTTGAAGTGCCCACTCAGCAATCTGTTGGCTTAGAACACTAGGAGAGATAGTAGTATAGTCGTGATAAGCCCAAGCCTTTGCAGCAATATCCTGTGGAGCTACAATCCACCCCATCCTCAAACCAGGTAAACTATAAGCTTTAGAAAATCCAGCAACAGCTAGGACTTTATCATATTTACTAAAGAACGTATCAATTTCTTTTCCATCAAGCTCAGCTCCTCTGTAAACTTCATCACTATGAATGAAGGCATCAGTTTCTTCAGCAAGATCTATTAAGCAGTTGACAGCTTCTTCATTCAAGATTGAACCTGTAGGATTATTAGGATTACAAACAGAAATCATCTTAGTATTCTTAGTAACTATGTCTTTTAGCTTCTCAAGATCAGGTTGCCAGTTGAGTTCTTCTTCCAAGTAGAATGGCTTAACATTTACACCAAAAGACTTAGCTAGACCCCAAGTTTGCATATAATTAGGGAGCATAAGAACATATTCATCACCCTTTTCTAGAATACTCCAAATAGAGATGAAGTTAGCTTCTGCAGAACCATTTGTAACAAGTATATTCTCTCTAGTAGAAGTTGGATAGAGTCTACTTACTGCATCTCTCAAATTTATTGATCCATTAGTTTGACCATAACCAATACGGAGATTGTGTAATTCTTCAAGTTGTTCAGGATCTAATAGCTCTGCGAGGGTAAAAGGATGAATTCCACTTTCAGTAAGATTATATTCAACAAGATTTTCCCAGAGGGATTGTCTTCTTTCAAGTTCAAAAGCTTCAATTTTCATAAACAAGATAACAGAAAGATGCTTACTTTATAAATTTTCCAAATAGAAGGAGTTTCCTTGAATAAAAGAAAAGGTTACAAAAAGTTACAAAATCGTTTCTAAATATAATCCAGCGATATTTTGTGTATTTTGAGGAATATGTTAAAATTACTACAAATGGAAGTGAAAAAAGTTAATTTCATCCACTAAGCATTTTTTTTACAAACAATTTATATATCGTTAGAAGCTATGTTGTATTTGGTAATCTTTAGAGATTTAAATGGTGGAAATATGAAAAATCAAAGAAATATACTAAAAACAAAATTCATTATTTCAATACTGTTAATATCATTTCTACTATTCTTTACTATAAGTACTTCATTACAAGTTAATGCTGCTTATCCTCTACAAAGAAATGCTCAAGCAATGGCTTATGATTCGACTAACGATAGGATAATAGTGTACGGAGGGGAAACAGCGAATACTTATGCTTATTGGATTTTTGATACTTGGGCATATGATTATAATAATAATGAATGGACACAAATGAACCCAACAGGAATACCATACCCTTCAGTAGGAGCAGTTATGGTTTATGATTCAGATTCGGATAAAATGATAGCTTTTGGAGGTGCTCATGCACAATATTATACTTCAAATGAAACTTGGATCTATGATTACACTACTAACACTTGGTATGAAGCTTCTCCCAACAATGTTCCGAGATTAAGATCCGGTCATGCAATGGCTTATGATTCTGAGTCAGATGTAGTTATCATGTTCGGAGGAGGGCTATCCCCAAATCAGAATCCTTATGGTGATTCTGTTGTCTATAATGATACTTGGGCATATGATCTAAACACAGATACTTGGACTAATATGACACCCTCAGTTACTCCGTTGGGTAGAGGAGCTGCACATATATCATATGATTCTGAAAGTGACCGAATCATTCTGTTTGGCGGATATCATCTTGCTGGTTCTCCCTTTTTAGATCCAACTGGTGAGTGTTATCAAAAAGACACTTGGGCATACGACTACAACACTAATACATGGGAAAATGTTACCCCTTCTATTAATCCAGATCCAAGAGTTATGCATGCATTAGCTTATGATTCTGAAAGTGATCGGATTATAATGTTTGGAGGGTATACACACCTAAATACAGAAGGACTGCAAGATGAAACCTGGGCATATGATTATAATAATCAGACTTGGACTCAGATGAATCCTGCTGGGGGGCTTGAGAGAATATTACATCAGATGGCATATGACTCTGAGAGCGATTTAGTCGTTTTATTTGGTGGTGCTTTAGCTACTCAACGTAATGATTATCTTGATGAAACCTGGGTGTATGATTACAATACTGATAATTGGACATTGATGCCAATTCCAGAGGTTCCAGATGACACTAATATTTTCTTCATTCCAACTATAATCTCTCTCTCAATTATTGCTATAGTTATAGTAAAAAGAAGAAGAAATAGTTAAATAAACTCTCACTCTTCTTTTTCTTTTTTGATTCTTATAAAATCGTTGTAAAATTGTTGC
>JAGLOH010000366.1 GCA_023139025.1 Candidatus Heimdallarchaeota archaeon
CTTTTAGGTGTTATGCTACAAGTTCTGCTGGCCTTCTTTTACTTCTATCTGCAATTTTTGGAGCACTTTTTGCAGGTTTAATGATAGGTTTTGCTGTTTTGAAAATAAAACCAGTAATACACATTACAGTCATTGTTGCTATAGTTTTTGGTCCTTTACCTGGTTTCATTATTTCGTTTTTAGGTTACAAATATAGGCGAGAAGATAAGATTGATCCTCCTGTTAAAATTCAGCATGAAGAAATAGAGGGCGTTGAAACAGATTCAAAGCTTATCTGTTTCATATGTAAAGAAGTGATTCTAGATAAACAAGAAAAAGCAATTGTGGAACCTTGTATGCATGAGTTTCATCGTTCTCACTTAGCAAGCTGGACAGCTGATAACTATAATTGTCCTAATTGTGAAAAGAAAATAGAAAAAATTACTTTTTTAGATAAAGACAATTAATGGTAAATCTTATTTTTTATTGATGTAATTGAATATCAAAGAAGTTGAAATTGCTTCGCTTAAAAAATTATCAAAGTGTCCGAATGTGGAGAAGTTTTTTAAGTTTCATGTAATAGTAATACATCTAAGAAATCCTGGTGAGTATAACAAGTGGCTTTTGATTTTTCCAAATATGGTGTTTCAGCAAGAAAGGTAAGTATAGGTTTCTTCTTTGTTGCACTTGCAACTGCTATTTGTATTCCTCTTTGCATGATAATGATTGCAAGTTCAGCGACTTGGCTTTATTTCATTAGGGTACCAAATATTCCCGTTGTGCTTATTCAGATATTTCTTGTTCTTGTATCTAGCGCACTCGCATTGAGCTCTTCTTTGGTTATATTAGAATGGATTTTCAAGAAGATTAATCCATTCAAGAAAGAGAAATTGAACTATATAGATCATATTATGCTGTCAGCTTTGTTTCTAATATCAGTATTAGCTTCTGCATTATACTACTTTAATATAATTGCAATTGTCTTTGCAGTCCTTGTTCTATGGTTAGGAAGATCTAAGATTTGGAGAATATTAGGTGTAGCTGCAATTATTTTAAACATAGTCATACAATTTGCATTATTCTTTACAGTATGGAGGTAAGAAAGGTGAGTAAAAATAACATGAAACGAAAAACAAAGACTTTGTTTATTATATTAACAATTACACCTTTCATTATTTGGGGGATTTTTAATATCGATTTAGGAGTAATGTTCAATCATAAGCCAAACATGCTTTGGGTACATACACCTTCCTCCCTAAATACTGATGACACAGGTCAACTAGTAGTAGAGGTTTGGGATCAGTTTGAACGGATAAGCATGAAATATAATGGAGTGATTGCTTTTTCCTTAGTGTCATATAACCTAAGTACTTACCAACTAATACCTGAAATGGAAGTTAGCTATTCACTCCCTGAATCATTTAGTTTCGATACAATCAATATTGGAATTCAAGAATACACTTTTTCAATTTTCACAGTAGGTATCCATTATATTCTAGTTACTGATGTAGATACAGAAAGAGTGTATTGGAGCAATCCTATAGTGGTTGATAATACTATTTTCAAACTTGTTTGGGGAGATTTTCATTCTCATTCAATGTTATCTGATGGGGGTGGAATGCCTAGCGAGGCATATGCTTATGCACGCTATATTGCACGCTTGGATTTCGGTTCAGTAACAGATCATGGTGAGTATCTACACTTAGAAAATGGTTATTCAGCTTTAGAAAGGGCAACTAACCGTGCTAATGACCCAGGAAAATTTGTTGCACTTCAAGGCGTTGAATGGACTAGTGGTAATGCTCCACATGTTTCTTATGACAATTGGGGTCATCTTACTTGGATTTTTTCAGGTTCTGAGCTTGCCAAAATTAGTGCCGATATACAAAGAAATCCTGCAGAGCTGTGGAGTGAAGTTGACAGATTTACTGCATCAACTGGGAGCGTAGCATTAGCAATACCTCATCATACTGTTTCAACAAGATATGTACAAGAATGGCCAATTTGCTTTGATTATACAAACTATGTTCGTTTAGGAGAGGCATATTCTGCTCATGGGAGTAGTTTAGTAAATCCTCATTCTACTTGGAGTGTTGTAGGAGAGAGGGATGCACCTTCATACCGAATTAATGGTAGTTCTATCAATGAAGCTCTAACAATGGGTCTTAGACTTGGGTTGGTCGCTAATGGTGATTCACATGATGGTAATTTAGGTCACTCCTTATCCCACACTCGAGCATTTATAGGGCACCAGTATCCTTACACATACCTTCTTTCGAGAGTATCACTTGTATACCCCAGTGGAATAACCGGAGCTTATGTTAGTGAACTAACTCGAGAGGGTATTTTTAATGCACTTTACAACCGTCGAGTCATTTCTAATTCGGATTTTGGTCGCCCTTATATCCGTTTTAGCATTAATAATGTGATTCCTGGTCAAGACGACTCAACTGTTTATGTTGCAAATGCAACAAGCACCAGGGAAATAAAACTGCTTTTGG
>JAGLOH010000367.1 GCA_023139025.1 Candidatus Heimdallarchaeota archaeon
AGAATTTGAATGATTTTGAAATAATTTATTGGTAATGCCCTGTATTCCTTTTCTTTCTTTGGATTAGCTTTTAGGTAGGTTAATAATTCTCTATCCTCTATTTTTTGATTAGATTCTAGAATAAGATCAAAAGCTACTCTAAAGAATATCTTAACTTCTGTAGGCATTACTCTTCCCAGTTTAAATACTAGTTTTAAATATAAAAAGACTATTAATTAAAGAAACTGAACACTTGCGTAAAAAGAAAAAGAAAAATAAAAAGAGAAGCTAGATTGAGAGCTTCCTTGGGTTGAGATAGAGATTTGATTCACTATCATCAAGTTTTACTTCAGTGTCTGAAATTTTCAATTCTTTAAGTGACTTCTTTATGTTCTTCTTTATATTTCTATAGAATCTAAGAGTTGAACTGAATAGAATTAACATGTTGAAAAAAGTTTTATCTTTAGCTAATTTCTCTTCAAATATATCGATTTTGAACCTTCCACCAACATTCAAAAACTTTCCATTTATTTTTGCTATAACTTTATTATGAATGTTTTTTATTACCCAATCAGATCCAAGTCTAAGTCTTTTATCATCAATGACAAATGACCGGAATACATCATTTTCATCTAAATAACTGAAACCAAAGATCTGACCTTGAAAACGTGGAAAATGAGATAGCCTTCGAATTCTATACAAGTTACGTGTATGCTTGAAAATACAAACATACGCTGGACATGGTTCTTTAGTAGCATGAGAATTAGCAAAACTCTCACCTTGTAATCTTTCAATACTCGCTCTCCAATAACCGCTTGGCGAAAAGAGTTTCATAACAAATCTTCTCTCGAGAGGATCTTTTCCTTTCCAAAGATTTTCTCTGATTGCGAGCAGTCCATAATCTTCTCCATCAACTTTTACAGTTCCAATAGCATCCATATCTCTAGTCCATTGTCTATCTTTTTGAGCTCTTTGAGCATCTAGTCTGATACCCCACTCTTCTTTATGCATTTTTGTGCGCCATAAATCTACATCGATGTGAGAATAAGATATTCTTTCTTCTTTTTTCTTCTTCTCCTCTACGGGGGGTGCAGCTTTAACAGGAGCTACTGTCTCTTCTTTGACTTCTTCTTGTTCAGGTTCAGGCTCTGGTTCCTGTTTGACAATTTCTTCTTCTTCAATTTCTTCTCTCTGTTCTTCAATAGCGTCTTGTAGTTCACTTGTGAACTGACTTTCTTCCTTCTTTTCTTCTTCATATTGCTTGTTTTCTTCAAAAGACATACAAATCAACCTTACGACATTAAATTACTATTCTTCAATACTTTAAACTTTCTGTATGTAAATGAAAATAGCTATAGAATAAAAAACGAAAAACTACTCTTCTTCTTTCTTCAAAGATTCTACTAACCAAGGTAATGTTTCAATAACATCTCCTCGTATCCTATAATGAATGAGGTGATCATAGTAAGTTGGTGTCAAATTAAAGATAGCTTTTTTAGTAGATGGCGGTGGAGCTAACAATACATCTGCAGCAGGGAAAACTCCTAAACTTGTTCCTATTCCTATTGCTATATCACATTTAACTGCTATTCTCATGGCTTCTCGCATAATTGATGGATCCAAGAGCTCTTCAAAAAGCACTACTTTGGGTTTCAGAGGTTTTCCACATTTTGGACATTCAGGATAAGGTAAAACTTTCAAATGCTTATCTTCATCCAAATACTCTTCAAAAGAGCACTTTATACAATGCATCATCTCTGCAGTTCCATGGACTTCATAAACATTTTTGGAGCCTGCTTTGATATGTAAGCCATCAATATTCTGAGTGACAATGTGAATCTTATTTTCTCCAAACATTTCTTGAATTTCAGTTACAGCATAATGGGCAATATTTGGTTTAGAATCTCCAAAGTTTTCATACAAGTCTCTAAAAAACTCCCAGACTTTTTCTGGTTTTTTCTTGAAAGCTTTTAGTGTAGAAACCTTGAACGGGTCGTATTTATCCCATAAACCTCCTGGAGAACGGAAGTCAGGAACGCCACTAGGAACACTAATTCCTGCTCCAGTGAATATAACAACATTATCTGCTTCTTTAATAAGTTGAGCCACAGAATTGATGATGTCAGTTATTGATGTCAGTAAATTCACTTCAGTTGTTATATTATTGAATAGCTTGTTTATATTTTTGACTGGAAAATTATCTGAATGTTAAGTCCTCTTCGAAAAGTTAAAGAATATCAATAGAGGTCGGCCTTCATGGAATATCACTTAACTACTCCTATCCCCCCTGAAGAACTTAAGAAAATCAAAATAGGGGATGTAGTTTATATCACAGGAACTATTGTTACAGCACGTGATGAAGCTCATTTGAAAGCTTTGGAGTTACATAAAGAAGGAAAACAACCACCTGTTGATTTCAAAGGTATAGGACTCTTTCACTGTGGTCCAGTAATGAAGAAAAATGAGCAAGGAGAATGGACTGTTGTTGCAGC
>JAGLOH010000368.1 GCA_023139025.1 Candidatus Heimdallarchaeota archaeon
TTACCTTTCCTTTTATAACATATGATGTCATTAGTAGAAATAAAGAGATTTATCCTGAATTCCATAATCTTCTGAGAATATTCAATAGTGTACTCTTCATCATATTCTACTTAATCTACATAATTATTGATATGGGAGCATGTAGAGTTTATGTAAATTTATTTGTTACTCTAACTATAATGTTAATATTTACTATAGTAACTCCAATTACTACATTGCTATACTCCTTAAGAAAATATAGAAGGGTTATTTGAATAAATCAATCCCCTTCTAATAAGGGTATTATTTACAAATCTTTGAAATTAACTTCCCTAACGAGAAGGATGACATAACAATTAGATGGGGAATTTTTATAAGGAGGGATATTCTAATAAGGTACTTAAGAAATTTCAGGAATATTCACACAATACTGTCATGGATTTTGAAGTCAATGAAATCTGAATGGATAATATTAATCGTTGTTTTTGCACTGATAATCACCTTTCTTACGTTTACATTTCTTATAATGCCTGCAATTTTTCTTAATCCTCATAGAGGTAGCACTAAGGTTTATACAATAACTATTGAAAATAATGAAGATTTTGAAGATTATGGTTTTCAAGGAACTGGTACATATCAGAACCCTTACCGAATTGAGAATATCGAACTTGGAACATATGAATTTAAACTGAGGGATTATTACACTCTTCTAACTATCAGAAATACCACTGCTCATGTTCTTATTAGCAATAACACTTTCATTGGATGCAAGATAGGAATACACCTAGATTATGTGAAAGAAGGATCAATTTTAGTACAAAATAACACTTTCTTAGGTAGAGAATTTCTAGTATCAGATATGATTTTTTCGGGGAGTATATCAATAAAATCATCAGAATCTAACAACATCTCAATAGTAGAAAACAGTTTCAAGGGAGAATTAATACCTGCAATTTATATAAGCAAATCTTCAGACTTAATAATATCTAAAAACAAATTTGTGTTTGACAATCCAGGAAGTGCAATTAGTTCTATAAATTCTTCAAATATATTATTGGATGGTAATATATTAACCCCTAGTTCAAATTCTTCAATCTCAGATCATTTAGGTTTTTATTACAGATTGTCACTGAATTTTTCAATTAAGAATAATGTAATTGACGATGGTTATATTCATATCCAAAACAGTGATGATTTTATGCTCCAAAATAACACTCTAAAAACTAAAGTTGAGGAAATCTTTTTGTTATATATTTCTTCAGCTAATAACGTTAATATTTCTCAAAATATTTTCACTGCAAATGAATCTTACGGATTAGTTGTTTCTAATATTTCGAATCTTAAGATAAACAATAACACATTTAATGTACGGTTGAGGGGATTAGGTATATATGGTGTTCAAAATTCAATCATTTGTTACAACTCATTTTTCAACAGCTCAAGTTATGCAATATGGAATGATATAGATTCACTCAATACGACGATATATCACAATAATTTCTTTGATAATAATAGTAATGGTGATTCTCAGTGTTATAATGAAGATACAGAAACCATTTGGTACAATGTGATTCTAAGTGAAGGTAATTACTGGAACGATCTAGGAATTAATTCAACTTATGAAATAGATGGTTCAGCTGGTTCTGTAGATCTTTACCCTCTCTCTTCGTCAATTTAAGAAAGAGATAGTTCTCATAGATACTTTGAAGGTTGAGTAGTAGAGGGAGTTAAATCATTCCCATTTAATACCTTTCATATTTAGATCCCGCAAAGTCTTGGACAGTTCTCCTATATGTACCATTGCATGTCTAATTACATATGAGAATTTATGTAATCTAGATGTAAATCCTCTGGGTGAAAACCCATCTTTCTCTAAGAAATCCTGGTCTTTGTATTTTTCTAGAACTTCAAAAGTCCTTGTTTCAACTTTAGCTAGATAATTTTTGAAAAACTTTTGATCTTGAGTTTTCAGAGTTTCTGTTTCCTTTTCTTCAGAATTTTCAGAAACACCACTTAAAGGAATCCAATCTTTAGCTGAATCGGACATATAGTATTCAATTGCTTCTATTGCATGAAAGAGAACATATCCATACATCCAGTTGTTTTCCTTCTCTTTCCAGAAATCTCCTTCAATTCTAGAAGTAGCATCTTTAAGCATTTTAAATACTGCTTTCATCTCTATATTAATTGCTTCAGTTATAGATGTCATAAGAATTAATTCGAGCAAAATTCATAAATTTTTTGGAAACCATCAAATTCTATGAAATCAACCAAATATTGTGAAACATATTTAATACAATAAGCAAAGATAACTTCCAAGGATGTAAGTTTATGAAAAGTGCTAGATCTAGATGGGAATCTTTAAACTTAATCCGTAAAGAGAAGTTTGAAGCAGTTTTACCAGATGCATTGAGAGAAAACAATGTTGACATGTGGATTCATATAATGAGAGAAGGAAATCCTGA
>JAGLOH010000369.1 GCA_023139025.1 Candidatus Heimdallarchaeota archaeon
AAAAAAATTAAAGCTGAACATGATGATTTATGGATGCTTTTAGAAACTAATGGATATGGTTTGACACCTAAGAATCTAGAAGAATATGCGGCGGCTGGAGTTGATTCCTTTTGGTTAGATATCAAAGCATTTTCTGAAGAAACCTATAGAGAACTTTGTGGAACTTCAAACAAACAAGTTATAGAGAGTGTTCAAAGAATAATAGATTTAGATTTCACATTAGAAATACTTACTTTATATATTCCAGGATTAGTTGAAACAGATGAACATGAAAAAATTGCAGAACTTATTGTTGATACTGACCCAAATATACCGACTACCTTACTAGCTTTCTTTCCTTGTTATAAGTTGTCCCAACCAATATATAGAGGACCTACATTGCTGGAAATGGTAAAAAGTTTTCAATCAATAAAAGAGAAGGGAGTAAAGAATTTGAGATTAGGCAATTTAGGAGTATTTGTCAAAACAAATAATGATCTTGAATTTCTTGAAAACACTCTTGGACCAAAATTTCACTGAGAAAGAGTAGAGAGAGGGAAAAAATCAAAAAGACATAAAGAGAGAATAGATGAACATTATGGTCAAGCAAATAACAGCCATCTTAATTGGAGCAGGGGAGAGAGGTGCAGATACTTTTGGGGAATATGCACTTGAAAATCCAGAATCTATCAACATTATTGCAGTTGCTGAACCACTAAAAGCTCGAAGAGAAAAATTTGTTAGAAAACATGAAATTTCAGAAGAAAACAGTTTTGAAAGCTGGGAACCCTTGCTTGACAAGGAAAAATTTGCTGATGTTGCTCTAATAATGACACAAGATCAAATGCACTATGAACCTGCAATTAAAGCTATGAACCTAGGTTATGATGTTCTTCTCGAGAAACCTATGGCAACTACTCTTAAGGAATGTAAATCTCTTGCTGATGTTTCAGAAAGTACTGGTAAGATTTTACAAATTTGTCATGGCTTACGTTTTGGACCATTTTTCTCGGCCATAAAATCAATAATTGAATCTGGTGAAATAGGAGATGTTGTGAATATATCTTTACGTGAAAACGTCTCACCATTTCATTATGCCCATTCATATGTTAGAGGACATTGGCATAATAGAGAAAAATCAAGTCCCATGATTCTAGCAAAATCTTGTCATGATATGGATATCTTATTCTGGTTGGCAGGGCAAAGAGTTCAAAGGTTAAGCTCTTTTGGTTCTCAGAAATATTTTGGGAGAGATAATATGCCTGATGGAGCGCCAGATTACTGTATTCAAGGGTGTCCTATTGAAAAATCTTGTTTATACAATGCATCCCGAATCTATCTTGATATAATACCTTTATTACAGATTGGAGCAAAAAGCTCTAAAGGTTTAGAGAAATTCATTGTAAAATCTGTACTAAAGTTTCCTAAACTAACTAACCTACCTCTTTTTAGAAAAGTTAAAGACTATTCAGAATGGCCAGTAAGCACCATATCTTCAGATATGTCAAGAGAAGGGAAAATAAAAGCTCTAAATGAGACCAACTATGGTCGATGTGTCTATAGTATGGATGAACATAATGTTGTTGATCACCAAGTTATCAATATTGAATTTGAAGACCAGACAACTGCTATTTTTACATTACATGGTTTTTCAAATGAAGAAGGGAGAACTATAAGAGTTGATGGAACAAGAGGAACAATAATTGGGGAATTTCTTGCTTCAGGAGATAATCTTATCCTTTATGATCACTTGACAAATAAGAAGACTATAGTTAGAAAAACTGGTAGATTAAGTGGTCATGGTGGAGGGGATGTAGTAATAATGGAAACCTTCTTGAAAAATGTACAATCTAAGACTAAACAAGATATTTTAACTAGCGCTAGAGTGTCACTAGAATCTCACTTAATGGCTTTTGCAGCTGATATTGCTAGATTGGAGAAGAGAGTAGTAGAAATGAAAGAAATAAGATAACAAACTCTTACAAAAAGCATAAAAGAAATATAGTGTTAAATCAAAGTTGCTTAATGATACAGAATATAATCATTACACATTCAAGTGGATTACCTCTCTTTGGTCGTTCTTTAATGTGCCATATTGGCATGCATTGTATTGATTTAGCAAAAGATAATACATTTACTGATGAAACTTTGCTTAATTCTGCTCTATTAAACGCCATGTTGCTTTTCGATCAAGCAAATCCAAACCAGTTTCATGAATTTAAAATGGACCAAGCAAAAACTTTGACTTTTCCAACAGAAAAAATAACTGTAATTATGTACACAGATCCAGAGGAAAATCTAGATAATTATAAGAACAGATTAAGATTATTTGCTGATTTGTTTACAAAACATTATGGGCATTTACTTGATAATTTCTCAGGAAATATAGACCCTTTTACCAATTTCCAAGACATAATAGCAGAAGAAGGTTTATTGGATGAGGGTGAGCGGTTTAGA
>JAGLOH010000037.1 GCA_023139025.1 Candidatus Heimdallarchaeota archaeon
ATTACACCTTCTAAAGTTCCAAAAGTAATAGCTTTTATTTCTAGATCGAACCAAAACCAACTGCTATTGTCATATTTTGTATCGAACCATGCTTTTAGTTTATAAACGGATCCGTCAGGTTCATTTTGAGTTATTGTAGGAGATGCAGCAAAAATCTGTGTAGGAATAAGTACTATCAAGACTGTAATAAAAAACAAGCAAAAGAAGAATCTTTTTATTATTACTAATTTTTTTTTCATAAAAATCCCACATAGTTAATCTCAATATCCTTTAAATCTTTTTTGTAAAATAATTTTACATAAGTTTATACACAAAAATAACACTTTCAAGTTTTGAATTGCAGAGGAGTTTTCAGCTAAATAAATAGGGTGAATTAAGCAAAGTAAAAAATAAAAAAGTTCCTTCTGTTCATGATTCTGTTAATTTTCTCTACAAAACCTATATAAGCAGTTAAGGTATCTCTATTTACTTACTGTTTTCTTAACTAATGTTTCAACAGTGTAATGATAAAAGTTATATACTGGTTTTGAGTAAAAAAGAGTGAAAAAGAAATTGTGTTGTGACAGTTCTTTAGTTTGATAACTTAGCGCAAAAAGATATAATAAAGAAAAAACATAGGATAAATAGAAGATGAAAGCAGTAATTCTTGCAGGTGGTAAAGGAGTAGATCTTTTTCCACTCACTCAAACTAGGCCAAAACCAATGATTACACTTCTTGGTAAACCTATTCTAGAATATTTGATTAAAGAATTGAAAGAAGTTGGTTTAACTGATATTTTGATAGTTACAGGATATAAAGGAGAACAAATCAGGAATTATTTTGGAAAAGGTAAAGATTTCGGTGTTTGTATTCACTATGCAGATCAAGGGGATAAGGAAGGTATAGTTGCAGCAATATTGGCTGCAGAAGAATATATCAATGATGATTCTAGATTTTTGCTCTTATTTAGTGACATTGTTTCTGAGAAGGGTCTAATTCAGAGGACTCTCAATGCATATGAAAATACTCAATCTGATATGACCATGACCCTTACTCTTCAAGGCGATACAGGAAATTTTGGTATTGTTGAAATAGATTCTATGGGAATGGTCAAAAAAGCAGGCATCAAAACAGCTGAATTATCTTCTCGCAGCAAATATGTTGATGCTGGCTGTTTTATCATTAAAACAGAAATTTTTGAAGAAATAAGAAACGGTGCTTCCTTAGGAAAAGCTATCAACAATCGCATAGAAAAGGGTGACAAAGTAGCAGCAGCTATCTGGGAGAAAGAATGGATAGACATCGGAAAACCTTGGAATATCATTGAGGCCAACAAATTACTTCTTTCAAAAGTTAAAGAAACCAGAATCGCTAAAGACGTTATCATAGGTGCGAATGTTGAATTGAAAAATTCAGTAATTATTGAAAAGGGTTCAGAAATTAGTGCTGGTGCCGTTCTCAATGGTCCACTTTACATTGGTCCTAATAGTTACATTGGAAATAATACTCTCATTCGCGATCATTGTTCTATAGGTGAGGGATCAATCGTAGGTTTTGGAAGTGAGATTAAAAATTCAATTCTTTTTGAAGGAGCTAAAATTTTTGGTTTGTGTTATGTTGGCGATAGTGTAATTGGTAAAAATACTATTTTGTCTTCAGGAGTGATTACAGTAAATACTGAAACACCACGAAAAGAGATTAAGATGGATATCGGTGGAAAAGCTCTATCTACAGGTTTCACTAAACTTGGTGCCATTATTGGAGATAACTGCGAGATAGGTGTTAATTGCCTAATCTACCCTGGAAGAAAAATCGCTTCAGGAAGTGTTGTTTCTCCTGGAACTTCAGTAAAAATTGATATCAAAAATAAGAGCTAATCCCATAAAAAATCTTAAAGAAAGAAAAAAGAAAGTAAAGTGTATCTACTTTTTGATTTTTAGTAATCAAAGTCAGTAATTTCTAACAGGGTAATTATCTGTAACAACATGGTTCTAGCATGGGCTGGGCAATTAGGATCTTGCGATATCTCATCAAGGATTTCAATTGCGTTATTAGCTTTCACTGCTAAACTTAGTTCTGGATCTGGTTCTCTTATTATCTCCAGCGAATTTGTTGCTGCTCTTCTAATATTCCTTGGGACTGTTGTATCCTCACTTATTCTTTCCAAAAGCTGTACTGCTTCATCTATTTGTTCGAGGGTCTCTTCGTTCATTTTAATACCCCTTTCAGAAGTTATGGTCAGTATCTGTCTTACACTCTATTTTTTAATCATTTCGGTTTAAAAGAAAATTATATATAAAAATAATCGATATTTCTTCAAAAGATTGTATTTTGTTTGTTTATTGATTTAACCACTTTACATAATCAACGATTCCTTCTTCTATGGAGATTTTAGCATCCCAACCTAAGGATTGCAGTTTCAAAGTATCAACTGAAGTAAACACTACATCCCCCTTCCATCCCCTCTTTCCTCCTGTAAAAGTAAAGTTGACTTCCTCTAAACCTAATGCTTTTGACATATTGATAGCTACTTGTTTTACTGTAGTTTGCTCATCTGAACTAACATTGTAAACATCAAACCCCTTCTTCATCTTCGTATGAGTCATATCAAAGGCATTTATTGTGTCACCTATATGTAGATAGGTTTTTGTTTGAGATCCATCCCCAAGAATTTCCAAATTACTTGAATCTTTCTTCAACTTATTGTAAAAATCAAACATAACACCATGTGTAGAACGAGGTCCATAGATATTTCCCAATCTCAAAGAGACTATATCAATACTGTATAATGAGGAATAACTTGAACAATACATTTCTGCTGCGGCTTTTGCAGCTCCGTAGTTACTAATTGGTTTCAATTGATAATTTTCAGGTGTTGGATAAAATTCTGGTTCGCCGTAAACTGTTCCAAGAGAGCTAGCAAAAATAAGTTTTGAGATTTCTTTTTGTCTCATAAATTCTAATATGTTGAACGTCCCAAGTATATTGACTTCAAAATCAAAACGTGGATTACTAACGCTCAATTTTACATCTGGTTGTGCAGCTAAATGGAATACATATTCAAAATCACTGTCCAATTCCATTAATTTATCATAATCTCTGACATCTGTTTTACTAAAGGTAGCAGTGCCATTCTCAATGTGGGATTTGAGATACCTTAAATCGGTTTTTGCGGATAAATCATCTACTACTGTTACATGGAATCCTTTCTTAATCAATAGATCCACTAAGAAGGACCCAATAAAACCACACCCACCAGTTATTAGAACATTCTTTGAAATTAGAAAAACCTCCTTGAAACTAATCTATGGCTTTAGCAAAATTTTCAAGCGCAGTCAAGAACATTTCAATTTCCTCCATTGTATTGTAGATGTATAGCGAAGCACGGGTTACTCCATCTCCTTGAGCAGGACTCATACCTATCTGATATTGGAATGGGTGTACACACATATTCCCAGAACGCATTAGAATCTTATTATGCGGCAGCATTTCATTGAAATACTCCGTAACATCATTGTGATTCATAGAATCTGATTTTGGCCTAAATGATACAAGAGCTGCTCTTTGCTTATAATCAAGTGGACCGAGAACTTCAAATTTCTCTAATTCTAGAACTCCTTCTAGAAGTCTTCTTGAGAAAGTTTGTTCTCTTTTGTGAATATTATTCATTCCTATTTTTTGCAAGTAATCAACAGCTGCACCAGCTCCTAACATACCACCATAGTTTTGTAATCCTGCCTCAAATTTGTGTGGAGGTGGGAGGTATTTTGGAATAATTTTACCATCTTTATAGACAACATCCTCAATTACATCACCACCTACAAGAAACATTCCAAGTTCTTTTAGTAGTTCATATTTACCATATAAAACACCAACACCTGTGGGGCCACACGCTTTATGAACACTCAAAACACTGAAATCAACATCCAGTTTTTGTACATCTAGCTTATCATGAGGTGCATATTGAGCTTCATCAGAAACCACCCAAGCTCCATGCTCGTGAGCAATTTTAACTATGTCTTCTAGAGGTGCAATGGTTCCTGTAAGATTTGATGCATGAACAAACGATACGATTTTAGTTTTATCATCTATTTTTTCTTCAAAATCAGTTAGATTAAAAGTACCGTCAGGTTTCGCATTTACAATTCGCAAATCACTTCCGGTTTCTTGACATTTCTTGAAGAATGGGAGCATTCCACTATGATGTTCTAAAGATGTTGTGACAACATTTTCATCTTTCTTTATTGGAAGAGTGGCTGCAACAATGTTCAAACCTTCTGTTGCATTTCGCGTCCAAACTATTTCATTTGAACTCTTTGCATTAATAAATGATGCAAGCTTCTGTCTTGATTCTTCAGTAAGTAAACTTGTTTCAATGCCAAGGCTATGAGTTGACCTCCCCGCGCCACCACAAGCCCCTAGATATTTGTAGTAATATTCCATAGCTTCCCAAACTTGAACTGGTTTGAGTGCCATACATGCTGAATCAAAATAAATTAGGCTTTTCCCTTCATAAAGTTCATTTAAAACGGGAAAATCTTTTCTAATACGAGACCAAACAACCATTTCTTATCACACCTTATTTGACTGGATCTGAGAGGAGTTTCCACTCAAAACCTTCTTCTGCCTTCCATTTTCTTTGAACAGTTCCTTCTTCAACTAATTGCTTAACTGCCAAAATTACATCTCCGCCTGATGAACATCCGGCACAGAGATCTGGAAAAAGATCCCTCATAGCCATGATTTCTTTTGTAGTAGCGGGATTCTTCTTCTTTAAGATTTCAAGTATACATTGGACATTACGTTCTTTGAAGTCGCTCATAGTACCAAATAGTAAGTTTTAATGATAGATTTAAATTATTCTACTCTTGTAATAAGTAAAAAATTACATTTAGAAAAATTCTGAAAGAGATTTTTGACCCTTTAATTTTAAGGATTTTTCAGAAAAAGTCATCAAATGACCACTAATCTTAGAAAGATTAGTAACATAATAGCTATTATTTACTTTAGTAACCAGGAGCTTTCCCTTTACTCCAACAATTATCCCAGTAATTTGTAGTGTTTTTTCAACTTCATTTAATATTGGGTTTACATCTAATGAAGGAATATCCCCATAATATGAAGATAGGCTTGTTTCCTTATGTAACAAGTCTGATGGTTCTGATACAAGTGATTGTTTTTCTAGATATGACAAAACATCCTTTGTTAATTTTCTAAAATCTGGTAGTGAACGAGTGAGATCATAATTCAATTTTTTCGCTTTTGTTGCCTTTCGTATTGCTTGAGATATGCCTAAATCTGAAGAAATTCTTTTTTCAATTGTACGGGCTTCAAATCCATTTTTAACTCTAAGGATTTCTATTGCTACATCAGCTCCTTGATTCATCCACCTCTTTAAAGGGTTAAATGAAACCCCAACTTTCACGTTATTTGCAATAAGAGCAAGATAAACTGAGCTTTTGTGAGTTTTACAATATTCATAAGCTGCTGAATTAGCACAATTCCCAAAAGGCTTTGATGCATCACAAAAGAGGAAACAGCGTTGAAAATCTTGTTGTTCACAAGTGTAACATCTATTGTATTGTTCAGTAACTGAATTGTTGCAAAAGTAATATTCTTCCTTATTTATTGAATGTCCTATACATCTTTTTTCTTCAGATACTGTTACGTTAAAAGAATCACCTGGAGAAAGAGATTTCTTTATTACTTCATTAGAATTATCATCAGGTTTTCTCAGATGAAGAAAGGCAAAAGGAAAGGTTGAAGGATTCCATTTAACAGCTGTTAAGTGCTCCATCATAGAATTCTCCTTAGCATTATTCAGACAGTACAAGTATATGTTCTTCTCCAGCAGATAATTGTTTTTGACATTCTTCAAAAATCAAATGTATTTTTTCTTTGAGCTGAGTAGAAATAATTCCTTTATCTGTTAAATAATCAATAAGACCTTCATCGATAGTTTTTATCTCTTCTCCTTTTTTAACTAGAAGTAGTCCTAAGTCAATATATCTGAGTTTTCCACCACTACAAAGCTCTATGGGCGTCACTATTTTTACTGTTTCACCCAGAAGATTGCTGTCTCTAAGAATCTTCATATGTAGCGACCAACTGTTTTCTTTGGCAATTATGGAGGAAGCGTCACCTTGACTAATATCGATGTCAAGACTATAATGGACACCTCGAGAGGATCTAAAGCTTCTTTTGATGATTAGAACATCATCTGACCAACTTAACTGACCTAAAATTCTTTCTTGGGGCGGAGAAGTCAATTTATACTCCTGCAAATACATAATAGAATTATCACTGAAGTCGGTTTCTAAAATAATATCTTTAAGGATAGTCGATATCTTATTTCTATCTAGATCTTCTGCAATTCTTTCAGCAAAAGTTGTAGTAAGCTTTAGTTCTTGTGAGTAAGCCATGAACCAGTGATACATAGGTATTGTTGGAATTACCTTGTTTCGGATTTCTGTAAGTCTTTCCTTGGCATCTTTAACTAGTAGAACATGAGCAACAGTTTGTCCAGCTTGTAATATTCCAGGCCCATATGACGAACCAGAGATTAGTAAGTCAAGTTCTTCGGCTCTTTGAACGAGTTGATCAATGTCAGCCTGAATTGCTTCTTGAGGTGCTTTAGTAGCACTAGTTCTCATAATTAAACCGTGATCTTGAGGACGCAAACTTTTACCTAACTCAAATAATTTATCTCTATCCTCTTTAGGTAATTTTCTTGAAACTCTGACAAAATTCGCATCTCTTTCTAATATTACTGATTGACCAGGAAAATGAATAACTGTTGAACAAACAGGCAATTGATCTTCAAATATGTTAAGTTGTTTAATCTGAACAACTACTTTTTGCCCTCGATGGAAACTTGAGCCGAATAAAATAGCATTGACATTTTCTCCTATATCTATTACTGAAAGATTCTTCTCACTATTTACATGCACAACCTTACCGTTGTAAACGGCGTGTAACTGAATTGGGTGTTGGAGAATTATTGAATTAGGAATTTGCTTATGAAACAAAGCAGTAATTGAGGAAACATATTCTTCATCTCCTTCTACGGAGATTCCATAACCCCCTAAAATATCCTGAATTTCAATATCATAAGGAGCCAGTTTTTCTTCAATTTTGAATAGAAAAAGTTGCTCTGAAAGAGGTTGAACAAGTTCAAAATTTAAATTTTCAGACACTAATTTGATTAGTGCAACATCATAAATACTTCTTACACGAAATGTTGGAGATACCATCACAAAGTCACCTATAGGCAGAAATTAACTGCACTGAATAAAAACTTAATGAAATAAAAGTTTGAGAAATCACTGGAGCCAGGACGGGGATTTGAACCCCGGAGGCTAATGCCAGAGGTTTTCGAGACCCCCGCCGTACCACTTGGCTATCCTGGCATTAAAGGGTAAAATAAATAATTGTGAGGATTAATAACGGATAAATTGTCTACTACCACAGTTAGTACAACCTGTAGAAGAGCAATTGGAACAATAATGCTTTCCACACTTAGCGCATTTAGAGGCGGCTTTATTACTGCAATTAGTGCACCCTTTTATACCTATACGTTGACGGATTTTTATTCCAGCATAAATACTACCGATGACTACACCTATCCCAATTATAGATGAAAGAATTGGACGAATTATTCTCCAAGCTTGTGATGTATCTGGAGAAGAATCCCTCACCAATTTTACTATGGTTGTATCATAATATTCGACTAAATTCCCCGCGGGATCAACCCATGTAATAAAGGGTTTTACTTCACCTACCATCATCCCAAGAATCCCATCAATAAAATTGGGATTTAGTACGCCTGGGTTCACTGTAACTCTGAAAGGACCATCTGCAGTATAATTATTGGAATATACTCCATTAATCCAGCTAATAAAAGCCACATCAACAATATCATCATACTCCACTCCATAAAGCGGGTCATAGGCTCCTACGGTTGTGAACTGAGTAAGAACTAAAGACGATATAACAACAAGCAATAGTGTATAATGGAAGCGACGACTCATTAAGGAGAGAGGAGTAAGAAAACTTAAAAGAATTTCGAAGGGACACATCAAATCATTTGAATCTAATGAGGGATCTTCCTTTGCAATTTGGACAACCACTAGAATAACAGTTATCGCAAAATGCTTGACCACAGTTCTTACAGGTACCTAGAGCACTTTTTTTGCAAGTCATACATCGTTTACCAAAAATCTTAGGATAAAAACGATAACTACCATAAATTAGGAATATTACACCTGCTGTCCCTAAAATTCCTCCACCTACTACAAGAACCCAATATCCGAAACTTCTCGTTGGTGGTTCAGTTGGAAGTTCAGTAACATGATAACCATTAATCTTGTAAATCTGGAGATTATAATAAGTTAAAGCTAGACCAACATAAGGTCCGTTAATAAAACCGTCCTCAGGTATTAGATCAACTTTGTCCTTTATTTCTCCGTTTCTCATGCCAATAAGGTGTTGATATAGACCAGGAGGATCAATGCTAGTAGTTCTGATAACTATTTTAACAGGATCTTCCTCATCGCGTTCTTCAACAAGCGATCCATTAACATACAGCTGGTAGCCATAATCAAGAAGGTCCCCATCCTCTACAACATATTTATCTGCAGAAGCAGGAGTACCAGCTATTGATAACCCTACAATCAGAGGTACAACAAACATGAATAATAGAGCATATCGCTTCATCAAGAACAATTGACTATTGAAATAATAAAAAGCTATCGAACAAAAAGATATAAGTGGCGAGGCAGCCGGGATTTGAACCCGGGTCGAAGGAGTTCGGCATTCAATGCAAGACTGCAAGGAACTTGACAGTCCCCCATCATAGGCCAGGCTAAACTACTGCCCCGTTATTTTCGACATTCTTTTTTCTTCTACGACTTCTTTTAAACTTGTCGTTTAGTATAACGAGAAACCCAATAGAACATCAACTGACATAAATAAAAAAGAAATTCTATATTTTAATCTAACCCAAATTCTACTCTCTTTCGTTCTACATCTTTCATTAGTTCCTGCGCAAAGGTTCTGAATGCATCCTCTACTTTTTCACCGGTTTTTGCTGATGTAATAAAGAAAGAATCCTTTGGTATATTCAATTCTTGAATAATGGTATCAATATTTTCTTGTGAAACAGCAATTTGTTCTTTTAAATCTGCTTTATTTCCTATAAGGAAGTATATTGCATCTTCTTCCACACTCTCTAAACCTTTCTTCCATGCTTTCAAAGAACTTAGAGTGTTATTTCTTGTGAGATCATAAACTAAAAAACACCCTCTTGCTCCTCGATAGAATTTTTCTCTAACTGATGCAAATCGTTCTTGTCCTCCTATATCACTTATTAGAAACAACACTTCATCATTTTCAACAAATAATTGTTTGCTTAGAATGTCTACTCCTATTGTCATAAGATATGATGCCTGGAATCTGTTGTGTACAAACCTAGTAATAAGAGAACTTTTACCTACTCCTGGGTCTCCTAGTAGAACTATTTTGAAAATATACTTCTTTCCTTGCCCCTCGTCTTCTGTCATCATTTTCCCCTTGTCAATTCTCTTTTCGTATTTTTTTATTAAGTTTGTGCTTGTCTTTGCTTGTTTTTTCTAATTATTAAACATTTTAACTAGTTCTATTGCTGTTTCTTCAGTTAATTCTATCTTAGGTAGAATCAAGTTTAAACCATCTTCAGGAAATCGAGGTACTAAGTGGAAGTGTAGGTGATCAAGTATTTGTCCTGCATCTCTACCATTGTTCTGAATAATATTCAAACCTGTAGCTCCGGTTATTTGCTTTAATCTACTTGCAATTTCAGGTATTTTTTTTGTGAAATTCATTTCAGTTTCTGATAAATCGAATATTTGTTCAAGGTGTTTTTTTGGCACGAACAAACTATGACCTTTTGACATGGGATATATATCTAGAAATACTTTAATTTCGTCATCCTCATAGAGAGTATAGCTTGGTAATTCACCTTTCACAATCTTACAAATAAGACATTCTTCATCCATATCAATCACGCTCTCTTCTTTTCCTAGTGGTTTACTTATCTTACTTTTCAGTTTTTTGTATTGCAGCTGAAATAGTAAAAAAAATTTATGAAATTTCAACATTTAATCCTTTATCTTGATATAAGATATAGGCTTTACCTCCGGCATGAATTATTGCTTGGGCAACCTCTTTTTGCTTCTCTGGAGAATAGGCTAGGAATGAACCACCATTTCCGCTCCCCAATAATTTACAAGCTAATGCTCCAGCGTTTTTTGCGCTTAGAATTAATTCTTGCATCTGATTTGTGACATTTTCAAAATAGTTCTGTTGGAAAAGGTGATGGGAATCGATTAATTCAGCAAGTTCTTCTGGTTTAAAATCCTGATTTTTCATTTTATGATATCCATCTCTTACAACATCCCTAATTCCTAAAACAGCTACTAGTCTTTGTAATTCTCTATTAGTATTTTCTTTATACGCTTGATGTACTTCACTAAAGGATGAAGATTGCAAATCAAAGGAAGTATCTCTTTTTTTCATTATTTCTATTCCTTGATTTATCTCCGCTTTCCTCTTTCTTATCGTTTGAATAGTTTCTTTTTTCGTTAAAGTATCACCAATAACCATACCTGTAAGATTAGTATCAAGTTTTTCGAACCTGTAAGGTTCCCTACACTCTAGATAGAGCATGTCTCCAAATACACTGGCATATTGATCCATCATTCCGCCTGGTTCTCCCAAGTTTACCACTTCTGCTAAATATGCATTCCATGCCAATTCTTTCTCTGTTAAATTTAAATCTGAGGCTTTATCAAAGAATCCAACCAAGGCCGAACAGAGTGCAGATGAAGAGGAGAGTCCTTTCCCTATTAAGATGTTGGAATTAACTTCAACGTTCGCCCCAAAGTTCTTTGGAAGATATTCTTGAAATATATTGAAAACAGAACGAATATAATCTCTTTTTTCGTTTAGTGGCTGTGTTTCATTACTAAACTTAACTTCTTTACCTAAATCTGTTAGTGTGAATTTAATAATTCCACTATTGTTTGTTTTACCTTTAACTTCTATTCTTTGGTTGACTGCAATGGTTATGACTTCAAGATTCATGTAATCTACGTCTTCACCAAAAAGACAAACTCTTCCAGGAGAAGACGAAATTATCTCTAGCATTCTACTCCGTCCATTTCTCTTGATATTCGGTAGCTGCCCTCTTTACTTTTTCAATATCAATTGTCAGATAGTTTCCATCTTGGAAAACAATTTCCCCATCAATCATAGTCATGCTTACATCTTTACCACTAGCTGAATAAACTAAATGGGAAACTGGGTTGTAAAGAGGAAAAGAGTTTACTTCATCAATATTAGCCATTACTAAGTCAGCTTTTTTCCCTACTTCAACTGAGCCTATCTCTGTTCCCCAGTTTATAGCTTGAGCTCCCTCTATTGTAGCCATTCTTAGAACTTTCTCTGC
>JAGLOH010000370.1 GCA_023139025.1 Candidatus Heimdallarchaeota archaeon
GTAAATGATGATAAACAGCTTGAGGAGTACTGCTAATTTTGTTAGCAATTTCAGATAAGTTGAGCTCTTCTTCAGATAAGTGTTTCAGAATTGTTATGCGCTTATTCGACCCTAAAGCTTTACTAATATCGACAGTTTCTCCTTTTCTCAACTTTATGATATTCAGATCTTTACTCTCGGATTCATCCTTTGACATATTACACATAACCATGAAGAATCCGTTCTCATCTTTTTTTAGTTTTTGGTATAAGTCATCCAGAAATGAAAAACAAGCGGTAAAAAAAGTGCTAATCTTCTTTTTAAGAACAATTTTCTACAAAATTTGGAGTTGTACAAATCTGTAAATCAATAATCGACAGATTTATAGTTAAGCTTACTTCAATTAACTCGCTTATCGGCGAATAATGTTTAAGTGGTTCAATTGGCATTGTTTGAAGCAGAATTTTATGAGAAAAGAGAGGGAAAGAAAGTTCAGTGTTTGTTATGTCCAAGAAATTGTATAATTAAGTCTGGAGAATTAGGTGACTGTCAGGCAAGAAAAAATATTGATGGGAATCTATATGCACTTGGATACAATAGATTTACTTCAGTTCATGCTGATCCTATTGAGAAGAAACCAATTTATCATTACAAACCAGGTTCTTCAACAATGAGTTTTGGAACAGCAGGATGCAACCTTCATTGTGCTCATTGTCAGAATTGGGGTATAAGCCAGATATCAGCTGAGAGCAATAATTTGATTCAAATTACACCTCAGAATGCTATCGATATGACTCGAAAAAACAAATGTGAAACAATTGCTTATACTTACAATGAACCTTTGATTAACTGGGAGTGGATACGAGACACAGGTAAGCTTGCTCATGAAAATAATATAGGAAATGTTCTTGTTTCTAATGGAATGATTAATGAAAAACCACTTGAAGAATTGTTACCAATTATTGATGCAGTTAATTTTGATATCAAAGCCTTTACTGAGGATTTTTATAAAGAAGTAACAACTTTTCCTGCTCTAAAATACGTCAAAAAAAATGCTATCAGAATGTGGAAAGAAGGTATTCATGTCGAATTAACCATGTTACTTATACCTGATTACAATGATTCTTCTGACGAAATAAAACAATTTTCACAGTGGGTAATCAATGAAATGGATGAAAATGTACCTGTTCATTTTAGTCGATTTTATCCTCATTACAAAATGCAACATGTACCTCCAACTCCAGTTGATACGGTGATAGAAGCCAAAAGAATCGCAGAAGAAGAAGGTCTTAACTTTGTTTATACAGGAAACCTTCCCTACTCGGAAATAAACACAACTTTTTGCTTAAATTGCGGTAAAACCTTAGTTGAAAGGTTATCCTATAATGTCAAAATCAAACAACTCTCAAATGGTGGAACTTGCAAAAGCTGCGGAAAACAAACTCCGATAAGAGTATAGTATTAGCTAGTTTTTTCTCGTTGTTTTACAATTAAGTTTATATTAGGATATCAGAACAGAAAGAACGTATGTTGGACATTTTAGAATACGCAATCAACAAAGTGTCTCTCTCTTCGAAAGATTTCCTTGATATTAGATATGCATATGCAATGGGAGAATCTTTCACAGTTAGAAACGGTAGATTTGACAGTGTCAGTAATCAAACTACTGGAGGTATTGCAATTAGAGCATTGATTGACAATGCTTGGGGTTTTACAACTATTGTCAAAACAGATAAGGAATCAATATTGCAAGCTGCTGAAAAGGCTGTGAGAATGGCACGAACTGGTTCAAAATATACAAAACAGGAAAGAAGTATTAGTGATAGCTGGGTATTTGAAGGAAAGGGAGCAACAACTATTGATATAGATCCTCGAACGGTAGATAAAGAGGTCAAGTTTGAAAAAGTTGTTAAAACAGAAAAAGCTGCTAGAGAGTATTCTGATTCAATTGCTGAATCTTCCTCAACTTATCAAGAATCCCATGGAAATGAGATTATCATTAATAGTAAAGGGACCAAAGTTGAAAATGAAACTCATGTAATACGACTAATGAAAAACGTCATAGGAAGAGAAGGAACAAAAATGCAAAGTGTTTTTGATTCTGCTGGTGGAGCTGGTGGTTGGGAGCTGATTGAGAAATGGAACCCTGAAGAAGAAGGGTTAAAATCTGCAGTTATGGCTGAAAAACTACTAATAGCTAAGGAACCTCCATCAGGAAAAATGAATGTAGTTATGGACCCTTCTTTAACTGGTGTTTTCATTCATGAAGCTTTTGGGCACGCATGTGAAGCTGATGCCATTATAGCTAAAACATCAGTTCTTGAAGGAAAGATTGGTGAGAAAGTCGGAATTGAAGAAATAAATGTTTATGATGATCCCACAGTCAAAGGATTAAGGGGGTCATTTGCTTATGATTCAGAAGGAACCAAAGCTCGAAAACGAGTTCTTGTTGAGG
>JAGLOH010000371.1 GCA_023139025.1 Candidatus Heimdallarchaeota archaeon
TGTTGATAGTATGAGCTTTGCTTTTGAGAATAGGTCTCAAAACAACCCATTCTTAAGCAAAATTTAAATTCCAATTTATATTTATTTAAGGTGAGGGAATATGGCAAATCAAGAAGCTTATAACAGATTTAAAGAAATGCAGGCAAAAATGTTAGTAGGTGGTGGTGAAGACAGAATTACAGCTCAGCATGAAAGAGGTAAACTTACAGCAAGAGAAAGAATTGAATTACTTGTTGATGAGAATTCTTTTGTTGAATTAGATTCATTAGTTACACATCAATCTACAAAATTTGATCTTGAAAACAACAAACCATTAGGAGATGGAGTAGTAACAGGTCATGCAACTATTTCTGAGAGACAAGTTTTCATTTACAGTCAAGATTTCACAGTTTTTGGAGGAAGTTTAGGGAGAGCTCAAGCAACAAAAATTTGTAAATTAATGGATCTCGCAGTCAAAACTGGAAATCCAATAATAGGAATTTTGGATTCAGGTGGAGCAAGAATTCAAGAAGGAGTTGCATCTTTAGCTGGTTATGGAGATATTTTCTTCCGAAATATTCAAGCTTCTGGAGTGATCCCTCAGATTTCTATTATTCTTGGTCCTTGTGCAGGGGGAGCGGTTTACTCACCTGCTTTAACAGATTTTATTTTAATGAATAAAGAAAATTCATTTATGTTTGTTACTGGTCCAGAAGTTGTAAAAGCTGTTACAGGGGAGGAAATATCCTTTTACGATTTAGGTGGAAGTGGAGTCCATAGCAAGAAGACAGGTGTGAGTCATTTAGTTGGTGAAAGTGAAGAAGAAACTTTAGACTTAGCTAGAAAACTACTTTCTTATCTACCTTCAAACAATTTGAATGATCCTCCATTTGACCCAGAAGCAAGAGATGAAAGTGAGCAGACTTCGCTTCGCGAATTAATACCAGATGAAGAGAATGAACCTTATGATATGAAAAGCATCATAGGAACAATTGTTGATTCTGATAGTCTTCTAGAATTGAATGAAGATTGGGCTAAAAACATCATAGTAGGCTTCGCTAGAATGCAAGGGTTTACTGTAGGAATTATTGCAAATCAACCTCTTTTCTTGGGAGGAGCAATTGATTATAATGCAGCAGATAAAGCTTCTCGATTCATTCGTTTTTGTGATTCTTTCAACATCCCAATATTGACATTTGTTGACGTTCCTGGTTTTCTACCGGGTGTCAAACAAGAACATGAAGGGATAATCAGACATGGCGCAAAGCTGCTCTATGCTTATTCAGAGGCAACCATTCCAAAGATTTCTATTATTGTACGAAAAGCATATGGAGGAGCTTACATAGTGATGAGTTCTAAGCACCTAGGAACAGATATTAATCTAGCTTGGCCTTCAGCTCAGATAGCTGTTATGGGAGCAGAAGGGGCAGTTCGAATTCTCTATAGAAAAAGACTAAAAGAAGAAGAGGAACCTGAGAAAGTTCTTGAGGAATTCACTCATAAATTCAAAGAAGAATTTGCAAACCCTTACCAAGCAGCAGAATTAGGTTATATTGACAAAGTAATTTTTCCTGAAGAAACTAGAAGTGAAATCGTTGCTTCTTTACATTTGCTTCAAAATAAGAGAGAACAATCTCCCAAAAGAAAACATGGAATTTCTCCAGTATAAGGTGTTATAGATGAAAACTAAGAAACAATTAGAAAAAGAACTTAGATTAAACGAAATAATTTGGGGTTATTCTCCAAAGGGAATAAGTAATCCACAATTAGCGATTGAACTTTCATTGAAAGGTGGAATTGGTTTAATCGATCTTGAAGGATTAGAAGAAAGTGTTTCGATAAAGATAATTGAAACTTGTTCAAGTAAGATTCCTTCCGATAAATTTTGGGGAGTTCGATTCCCTGATGTAGAATCTTTCTCGGTTCTATCTGAAGTTGACTCAATACCTATTGGAATTATAGCTTTTGAGATTGAGCAAGACGATTTAGAAAAACTAGCATCAAAGCTTAAATGGAAAGTTGCTGAAGTTGTAAATTTGGATGAAGCTCAAAAAAGAACAGATTGGGTAGATTTCTTTTTAGTAAAAGGGTTTGAAGCAGGAGGGAAAATAAGTGATCAAACATCTTTTATTTTGATTCAAGAATTCAATAAAGCTGGATTTCCTTTTATTATTCAAGGAGGGTTTGGTGTCTATAACATAGTTGCAGCTATAGTAGGGGGAGCTCTAGGAGTAGTTCTAGAAGGACAACTTTTTCTTCTTCCTGAATGTCCCCTTAGTTCGTTGACCAAAAAATACCTTGAAAAGCTTGATGAGAACGATACATACATCGCAGGAGAAAGCTTTTCAAACAAATACAGATTGATAGGTAAAATTGCTAATAATTCTATTCGAAAACTAAAGAAATTCGAGAAAGAAAACTCTGATAAAGGAGAAAAAGGACTATTAGACTTTT
>JAGLOH010000372.1 GCA_023139025.1 Candidatus Heimdallarchaeota archaeon
TAGTTCTTTGAATCTGGGGATTGAAATACCAGTAATATCTTTGACCAACTTAGCAACATATTCCAAATGGAAAGCTGTTTCTTTGATCTGTTGTTTTGTTTCATCCCTTATACCTGCTATTTCCGAATCTTGTTCTAGAAAAATGAACATATCCATAATTCTCCTTGTAGCAGCTAGAATCTCAAAGTATTCTATATCTTGTACTTCTGACCCCAATATTTCTTCATAAAACTTCAAAACCATATCTCGAATTTCCTTGGATGTGTACGCACCTGTTAACAACAATGTCCAACCAAGATCTTGACGAAAATCACCAACAAAACATGCTGGCCAATCAATTACGTATGCTTTGTCTTCTTCTGAAATAATGATATTATGAGGATGATAATCATTATGAAGTATTGAAATCCTCTCAAATTTTAAAGTGTGTTTTTTCTCATTGAGCCATTGAAATATGGGATTTAAATCCTGAAGTTGAAATTTTTCAACCCTTTTTCCAGAATTTTTTATTAATCTATCCAGTAAGTAACTAGGAGTTATTTCTATATCTGATTCAAAATCTATTGGAAGTATTTTCCAATCCAAATTATGAAGTTCCACGAATAGTTTTGTTTGTATAGGAAGAATTTCATTTGTGATTTTTTCTAAATTTCCTTCTTGCAAAGCTTTGGTAAAATCATCCCCCATATCCTTACCACTAATTCTATCCATAATGATAAAGGGATATTCGAAATATTCTAAATCCAACTCAAGAACATGAGTTTCTGGTACAGGGTATCCTGCCTTAAACAAAGATGTTAGTACCTCAAATTCCCATTTTGTTTTCTTTTCGACATTACTAGCTGGATAAATTCTGAGAATTAGTTGCTTTTTTATAGAATCTCCTTCTTCTATGTATTTGTATTTAAAAGAAAATAGCTCTGTTTCCCAACCCTTTGCAAGTGATGTTATTTCTGATATTCTATTTTTTCTCCTTTCTGGGAATTTATTCTCAAAATATCTATTAAGATTTTTTTCAATTGATAAAACTGATAAAGGCATGTAAGAATCTCCAAGTGGTATTTGTTTATATACTGAAACAATTAAAAAAAATTGTGATATGATGAAAATAGTAATTTCCAAAAACAAAGAAAATTGGGCAGGGATTCTGTTAAATGAAGAAAAACTGTACTACTCACATTCTTCTTTTAAAAACAAGAAAGATGCTATTTCCTATTTATCAAGAATTGTTGATGAAGATGTAAGTGTTGAAGAAAATGAACATCCATATATCAAAGCTTTAATCGGAATTGAAAATGGAACCGATTATAATTTACCTAAGATAGAGTTTGACTTTACAGATTTTACCGAAAAGGAAGAAAAGGTACTAAGAACACTATTTGAGGTTCCTGTGGGTGAAACTGTTTCATATGGTGAACTGGCAGCTAGAGCAGGTTTTCCAGGAGCTGCTCAGTTTGTTGGTAATGTGATGATGAAAAACAGATTTGGTCCAATTATTCCTTGTCATCGTGTTATTCTATCTAGCGGAAAACTAGGTAAATTTGCAGGAGAAGCAAACAATCCAAGGAAGAAACAGTTACTTGATCAAGAAAAAAGAACAAAGGAATTAGATAGTTTTCTTTAATCTACTTGAGTCCTTTATCTGAAAGAGGAAATTAACCCATTGAATGAACATATTTTGGTTTTATCCTTATTAGAATCCTAATTTCGCCTTCAGGAAGTGGATACTTCTCTTTACCCATATACTTCATAGCAAGTTTGTTAATATGATCTTCAGCTCCTTCCTCTGTCACCTCTATTATATCCCCTTGAACTCCAAGATATCTATAAGGATTGGAACTATCAAGAACACTCAAAGCAACCTTTGATCCTACTATCATATTTCTTGTTTTCTTTCGTCCCTTTGCAGTATTTACAAGAATTTCGTTTTTATTCAAATCGTAATCAATCCACATAGGAGTGACCTGGGGAGAGCCATCTGGATTTATAGTAGCGACATTAGCAATATTCTTTCCAAGAAGTAAATCTTGATTTTCTTTTGTAATGTTCATTTTCATCAATTCAACAATCTCAAATCAGATAATAAATCTAGTTTTTTCACAAAAAAAACTCAATTATCTAAAACGAAATTTGGTTTTGGAGGTTCAGCTGCGAATCTATAAACTTTTGTCAAAGCTGTAATGATGAAAGTTGTGATAAGAAGAAAGATTCCAGATCCTGTTATTGTAATAACCAAACCAATTGAATCTGCAGTTAAACCTGATAATGCCAAACATGCAACACTTAATACTTGTATATATGCATTCGTTGCACTATAAGCTCTTCCCCTTATTTCATTTGGAACATTTTCAGCAAATAAAGCATTGATAGCTAGACTGAACATTCCGTTGAAAAAGCCCATAGTTAAACCTGCAAAAAGCAAAA
>JAGLOH010000373.1 GCA_023139025.1 Candidatus Heimdallarchaeota archaeon
TTGAATTCGGAACAATGGACGAATTGAAAAATCAAGTTTTGAACAACAATATAATTCTAGAAGGAGTAAAGAATTCTATGACGATGATTTGTGTCAATTAAATCTAATCTTTCGAATCCCTTGGTTTTGATAGTATATTCTCAATTCTCTCTACAAGAACAGTTGCAGGAATATCAAAAGTGGTTATTTTAGCTCGTCTTCCTCTTTTTCCTTCTTCAATTGGTCCTACACTTTTACCAATAACACCTACTTTATCTAAGGTTTCTATAGCGGATCTGAAAGTCGATTTTCCACGTGATTCTTCTTCATGTTCCTCACAAGCTAAAAGATAACTGTCGTAACCTTCATCAACTGTTGTAGATGTTACGCCCTTTCGTGACAGTTTTTTTGCAACACCTAAAGCAGCCAATAATTCATGGTCTCTAAGTTCAGATAAAACATCTCTTCTCAGTTCTGGATAAACATCAGCTTTTGCAGCTCTGATATAATCAGGAACAATAAAGTTCTCTTGTTTTAAATCAGTAAGTTTTCCAGACCTGTATAGAATTTCGAGACCATGTCTTGCATTTTGAGAAGAAGCACAAATATCCGCAATAAGATTCAATGTTTCATCAGAGTAAGAAGTGGGATAGAGAGCCATACTTGCTCTATATTCAAGAATTTCCAGCAATTGGTCTCTTGAATAACCAGAAACATCTATTTGATCATGAATATGTCCAGATAAAGGCACATTCAAAAGAGATTTCCATTCAGTAGGTCTGGAAATTATTATTGTTGAGATCATGCTTTGCTCTGAACCGAAATACTCTCCAGCATGGAAGATACTCAAGATATCTTCGGAATTCAACATATTAGCCTCGTCAAGAGCGATTATTAATCGTATATCTTCATTGGTTAATCTTTTTACTAGCATATCTAGAATTTCTTCATCACTAAATCCCCTAGATTGAATGTGGAAGTGTTCTGATAAGACATTACGTAAAATAGCTGTTTTGCTTCTGAAAGAATGACAATTATAATATAAGAATTTTACATTTATATGCCTTGAATTTGCTGTACTTTCAAATCTCTTCATTGTATATTTACACAAATTTGTTTTTCCAATTCCAGCATTTCCGACTATAGCAACATTAACTGAAAATGAACCTTCTCGTCCTAGAAGTGATCGAAAATTTCTAGCTAGTCTTTTAATCTCCTCTTCTCTTCTTGGAAGCTCTGGTGGAACATACTCTGGATAGAGAGAGGATTCATTTTTGAAAATGGATTTTCCAAACATTGCTTCTTCTACATAATCAAAGCCAGACATAATTTCTTCTCAACAGAGATATACTTTGTGACTTAAATAAAAAATCTTCCGCTTAGAAGAGACTAGTACCATATATAGTTTTATTAGAAGAAGAAACATAGTTTAGAATAGGTTAAGGGGTGAATTAAATGGAAGAACATCAAGAGCAATCTTATGTGAAAGTTCACATAATTGATTATGAAGATGTCCCTAGTCACCAATTTCCTTTCTTTGTTTCCTATAGAATGTTCTTTGATGAGCAAATTAAATGCTATGGGTTTTTCGTTGAAGATGAGTTAGTTGCTGTAGCAGCTGTTATTCCTGATGAACCTGGTTTTGAAGGCGGTTTTGTACCTGTAGGATGTCCGATAATCTATGTTTTTGAAGTAAGAGAGGACATGAGAAGAAAGGGTATGGGTTACAAATGTGCGCTAGAACTGATAAACAATGTCATAGAAGAAGATACGATCCAGCTATGTTGTTCACCTTTTGTACAGCCATTTTGGTCAAAAGTAGGATTTGAAATTACGTTCTTCGATCAATCACTCTATATGAATAAGATGGTTCTGAAAAAAGTAGAAAAGGAGAATTAAGTTTTATTCTTATTTTTTAGGACCAGAAGAAATTCTCTTTATAATCATACCTTCTAGTAGAAAAGGATTAAGATTCATTGCTAAATTAAGAGCTTCAGTTAATCTACCTTCACTATTTGAGTAGACAGTCATCAGTTTTTCATCTTGTTTACAAAAATCACCAATCTTCTTGTGAAGATAAACACCAGCTTCTTTATGTCTTGGTGCTCCAGCAGCTTTTGCGATTCTCTTTATAGCGGAATTTGATAATTTTACAATGTATCCATCTTTAGGAGCTAATACATCAGAAGTAAATTCACCAACAACTACTTCATCTCCTGTAACTGTCGCATTTCCCCCTTGAACACCTATAATCTCTTCCATTTTGGCCTTGGTTTTGCCTTTAGTAATATAGTCAGCAGCTAGCGCAGCACCTTGACCAGGTTGAGCAATACCTGCTAATTCAAAGAGAATTCCTGCAAGTTCACTGCTTTTTTCAAATACACTTGTTGGCCCTTTACCCTCAATAACATCAAGAGCTTCTCTAGCTTCGAGAGCTGGACCT
>JAGLOH010000374.1 GCA_023139025.1 Candidatus Heimdallarchaeota archaeon
TCAATCTTTATGGAATCAACATAAATTACCACGGCAAATACAACGATCGTAGCTAACAGACCAATCAAATCTGGCGTTCTACCTACTCGACTGAACGGTGTTGACAAAGTAGCATTTGGATCATCACTGAATATTGCTTGGAAGAATGCTAGAATACATCCTCTAAACCAGTTAAATCCTCCAGAGGGTTCAGGACTAAGACTAAACATTCCATCAAAGATGTTGAACGAAACGCTTGCTGCAATAAAAAGACTGATACCGCTTCCAAGTCCATAGCCTTTTTGGATTATTTCATCCATTAATAAAATAATAAACCCTGCTACCAGTAATTGAACCAATATAAGCATTGAAGCTTCAAATCCGATATCTTCTCCATAAGCTCCACCTAAGATATAAGCAAGAGCTTCAAAGATTGTCATCAATACAGCTAGAATCTTTTGTGTTCCGGTGTATAATGCTCTTTCTTCAGGATTCGAGAAATCAACTTTGATGATTTGTGAACCAACAAGCAGTTGCATAATCAAACCAGCAGTAACTATAGGACCTATTCCAAGTTCAGCTAGACTTCCTCTTTGGGAAGCTAGAATTGCCCTCATCGCAAAAAATGGGTCGGTTCCTTCGTCAGAAGGTACTCCAACTAGAGGAATATTTAACATCACTAAGTAAAGGGCGAGTATTCCGAAAGTCCAGGCTATCTTCCTCTTAAAGGAAGGTTTCCTTGCAGGTTTTTTTACCTCAAGGGTAAAACGTTGAAACGGTTTGAATAGTAGTAGAAACTTTGATGCCATGAAACCACTGGTTTGATTTCTAACTCAAAGAAGATGTTTCATTTATGAGTTTTTTTATGTATGTGTATCAAGAAGAAGAGATAAGAAATGGGCATGGGGGGTCTCACACTTTACATTTGTTAGTTTCAGCACAAATTAGGATATATATTGACCGAAATGATTATTTATTGGTTTCGGAATCTCATGAAATCATAATAAGAAGAAAAAGAAACATTTTAAAACAAAATAAATGAAGAATGAACGTAAGACATTCATTGTCTACTTGAAATGCCAGGATACTCAAGCGGTATGAGGCTAGATTGGAAATCTAGTGCCAGTAGGTTCCGGGGTTCAAATCCCCGTCCTGGCTCCATATCTACCTTTGATGTCTCTTTAACATTTTTGTCTTTGAAGCAAATACTTAAAAAAATCATTTACGCTCACAAGCTAAGGTCATTTGTGCAATTTAGAAAAATGTTGGAAAGCACAAGGCGAAGCTCGAGGGATAAAATCCTGATTCTGAACATTCAGAAATGAAGAGCATCACAACTTCGGGTTGTGGAATAAAAAAAACACAAAGAGTGAAAATATGTCATTTCGCCATTTAGTTAGGATAAAGTCTACAGATCTTGAAGGACATCTTCCTGTTTCTATGGGTCTTTCAAGAATAACTGGAATTAATATTCGATTAGCTCAAGCAATTGCAAAAACACTGAATATTCCTGCATCAGAACGTATTGGTTTTCTTACCGATGTTAAAATAAAGGAAATAGAAACTGTCATCGGTGATCCCGTTGCTGCTGGTATACCAGAATGGTTGGTTAATCGTAGGAAAGATCGTCAAACCGGTGGTAATATTCACATTACTGAAGCTCAGCTTATTTTGCAAACCAAGCAAGATATTGAACGATACATTCGTATACGAAGTCGTAGAGGAATCAGACACCAATTTAAGCTTAAAGTCAGAGGGCAAAAGACCCGAACCCACGGTAGCAAAGGTACCACGGTGGGTGTTTCAAAGAGGAGAAGGTAAGGTGAAATGAATGGGTGGAATACGAAGATATAAAAAGAAAATTCTAACACCAGGTCATCCTTATGATAAAGATCGAATTGAACGAGAGTTACCATTAGTTGGTGAGTATGGATTACGAAACAAGAAAGAATTATGGAAAGCTAGAACTTTGTTATCAAAAGCTCGACAACAAGCTCGTGCTCTTCTAGCTCTAACACCTGAAATTAGAGAACAAAGAGCAACTGAATTATTATCCCGTTTAACTCGTTTCGGTATGCTTCCCCAAGGTGGGGATCTCGATTCTGTTCTAGCATTGAATGTTAAAACAGTACTAAACCGCAGATTACAAACAGTTGTCTTTAGGAAAGGTTTAGCATCTTCTCCCTATCAAGCTAGACAATTTATTACACATAGACACATCGCTCTAAATAGTGCGGTAGTTACAGCTCCTGGAATGCTAGTGAAGATAGATGAAGAAGAACATATTGCTTATGCACCAAGTTCTCCTTTAGTTAAACAAGATCATCCTTCAAGACCACAAGCACCACCAACTCAAGTTGAAGAACCTCCTGAAAAGAAAGAAATCCCAAAGGGTAGAGGAAAGCCTAAACCTGAAGTCAAGCCTAAAC
>JAGLOH010000375.1 GCA_023139025.1 Candidatus Heimdallarchaeota archaeon
ATAATTCTACTGGTGGAATCAAATTTAACATCTACTTGAACCCATTAGTTAATGTTTCTGATATAACTCAAGGTTTTATTGTTTACCTCCAACCGGTTAGCTCAGAATTTCCTGGAGCAAGAATGATTGGAGATGATTTACAATCAATTCTCACTGTAAACATAACAACAGTTCGTATAACAATTGCTGATACAACAAATTTCTATACAGTAGGATTACCTATTGATTTCAATGTAGAAATTGAGGATACTAATGGGAATTTATGCCCGTTCTCACAATTTCAAATAGATTTCACAGGTGAGCCATCTGATTTCTACTTTACAGCAGCTAGTGGAGATAGAGATATAGTTTCTCTAGTTCCCAGTTATGTAGCTCAAGTTCAAACAGAGCCGATAACAGTTACAGGATTAGATTATGATGGAGGAACTTACAAATATTATGCACCAACTTCTCCAACTGCATTTGATAATTTCGATATGTATTATGTTTTAACATTAACTTTGACTGACAATGATGGAGCTCCAGCTCTAGATGGAACCTCAAGAGACGTGTGGAATAGAACTTTCTGGAATGATTTTGAAACAAATAATGATTATTATCAACTTAGTGTAGTGGATCAATGGGTAAGAAATCCTGTAGGTGCAGAAATTTCAATAACCTTTGCAGGACAAGTAGCTTCCTTTGTTGTTACAGCTGGTCAAAACTGGGTAAGGTATGATGAAACTGATTTAGGTGTTGGATGGGATCACAATCTTGCTTTTACAGGAGATCTGATGGCAACAGGTGGAGATTATGCTCCAGCAACAACTATCACGCAAACGATTAATATTTATGGGCCTGATATTGAAGCACCTGTTTTAGTAAGTGTTAATTTAACACCTGATCCAAACAGCACTGCAAGTCATGATCCTTATTTCAATATTACTTTCACAGTAGTTGCAACAGATGCAGATTCTGGGATTAGATCCGTTATAATCCACTATAATTTATATGATGAATTAGGTGTTTACGATTCAACAAGCAGTGTTACTTTAACCAACATTGCACCTGACACATATGAAGATAATATAACCATGTATGCTTCTCAAAATCAATGGTATGTTAAATATTCAGTGGAAGTAAAAGATTATGCAGGACATGGTTTAGATGAATTTGGAAACAGACAAACTCTTGTAGTGCAGTGGTATGATGCTAATTTTGGTTATACTACTGATACTGAAGATGAATTGTATAGAGTGGGAGATTTTCATCCTCCTGAAGCAGTTGCAGTTCCTGTGGTGACTTATTCAGGGGACATTCCCAATCCATTTGTTGATATTTCTGTGTTCGTTAATGATTCAAAAGTTTATAGTGGTATGTTGCTAGTTGCAATTAATGTTACAGGTAGAAATCTTCTAACAAATGTTGTAGATGTAAACTTTCAAACACTTATGATAAATGTTCCATTTACAAATGAATGGACATATCACATAGATTTAGATTATAATTACAACTATACTTGGTTTTATGGAGCTTATGATAATGCGTTACCTCAGCCTAATCTAGGAGTATTTCCTTCAATGTCTTTCATCACAGATGATTCTGATAGTCCCAATATTTTTGGAATAACTGTAAATGCAATTAATGGAACAGCTGATCCTGATTCTGTGCTAACATTCAATGCATCAGTAATAGACATATTAACCAATGTTTCTACTGTTACTATTAATATTACAATTTCACTTGGAACTACAATTGTTGTTGAAGATTATTCTGTAGAAATGACTAGAATAGGTACTAGTGATATTTTCACGGCAACAGTAGATTTGTCACAATTTAGATTCAGAACTTCGGGAACATATGCTCTCCTTTATACAATAGCAGCAACTGATGCAGTTGAAAACACGGGTTCTGTATTAAGAAGCTTATCAGTAGTCTATGAAAGCTCAGGATTACAAATCAATAATTTAGGAGCAATTATAGGTGGAGCAGCTGGTGCAGTTGTTCTTATTCTAGCAGGTTTATTCCTCTGGTTCAATAGACATACAATCAAAACCTATGCCCAGAAACAAACATTCAGAAGAAGATTGCGAGATTATCTGCGAGAGATAATTGATGATATTAAGAAAGATGGGTTAGAGGGAAGATATAAACAAGGTTTATTAAAGACATGGAGTGTTGTGGAGGGAATTGGTAGAGAATTCTTTGATCTCCCAAGATATAGGAGTCAAACTCCTACAGAATTTGCAAGATTATTAGCTTACAAAAGTGAAATTGAGCGCGAGCTCATTGGTACTCTCTTAGAGTATTTCGAAAAAGCACGATATGGTTCTGAGGAAATCACTGAAAAAGATTTCAATGCAGGAGTGCGTGCTTTATTAAAAATAGTAGATAAAATTGAAGTAGGTGAAATGAAAATTGAGTC
>JAGLOH010000376.1 GCA_023139025.1 Candidatus Heimdallarchaeota archaeon
CTATGGCCCTGAAATTTTGTTTAATAATTCTACTCTTGAAGAAAATATAGCTCTTACTCTGGTAATGCAAGGAATGACTTTAGTTGAAATGGATAAAGGTTCAATTGGAAGAGTAGATGGAACTAAGAATCCAAAAATGCTTGGACCGCTTCCGGTACCTGGAAATGAACAATTGAAAGCAATAGCCATTCCTTTTGAAACAGAGATAACATCCTCAACAGATGAAAGAATTGCGGCAGCAGGTTATCGTCTATGTGTAGCTTACTTCCTTTTTGAAGGAAGTGCTGTTAGAGATGTTTTAGATAGTTATGGACTAATAGAACCATACTTCACTCTAATTGGTAGAAGTCTGCAAAAAGAATCCAACATCAACCCTAGTACAATTAAACAGCTCTACACAAGAATGATAGATATGTTCTCTGGAAAAATACCTAGAATTTACGCTATTAATGCTGATAATTCTCTTAAAGAAATGATTGGTAAAAGATTGGAATATGCTGATACTTATCTTCTCTGTGATTTGGATAAGAAAATAATGTATATTCTATTGTATAACCCCTCAATGGATGTCTGGAGAAGAAGAGATATTTTCAAAGTTGCTTCAGAACTTAACTCAAGCATGTTCAGAAGCTCAATGAGAATAAATACCATAGAAGATATTAAAGAAATGGTAAGGATTCTTGAAATTCTAAATATAGAAATTGCTCCTGTTTAATCCTTTTCCTTTTCATACTACTCAATTGGCACAAGGATATGAGTTAAGAGTTAGGCACAAAACTCATCATTGCTAAATCTTCTCGAGAGTGCCACCCTACTTTCTTGTAAAAATCAATTACACCTTCATTGTCAACTTCAATAAATAGATGAACTTTCACTATTTCTTTCTCTCTAAATCGGTTATGGAGTTCTTCCATCATTTCTTTCCCTATTCCAAACCTCTGATATTCAGGATCTACAGCTAAATGATGAACATAACCTCTTCTTCCATCAAAAGCCCCCATAACTACTGCAACAATCTTATCTTGCTTTTTACCAACTATAAATAGATCTTGAGTATAACTTAATGCACGTTCAACTTCTTCTTCTGTATCAGATTTTCCTAAAGTGAGTCCTGTTTTTTCCCATATCTGTTTCACTTCTTGATACATTTCCATAGTGAATTGTTCAATTTTCATTAAGTAAAATTCCTTTATTTGTTAAAATATTTTTCCTATCTAAACATTCTAAAAGACCTAAATCTTTAGTGTTTAATATGACATCCAAAAAGGTCATTTTACTTCTTAGCGGAGGTTTTGATAGTGGTCTTGCCGGATATTTATTACAAGAAGCAGGATATGAAATCATACCATTACATCTCTCCAATGTTGATTTTGCAGGAGAAGAATCAATAGAGAAGAGTATTCAACTGTCTAAGAAATTTGGCTGGGATAAATTTTATGTTATTGATATAGCAGATGCGTTGCAGTCATTTGTTGATAATTGCAAGCATTCCTACTATTTTGTTTTGATGAAAAGATTCATGCTTCAAATTGCAGGAGAAATCGTTAAAATAGAAGATGCAGAGTATATAGGAACAGGAGAAAGTCTTGGTCAAGTTTCTAGTCAAACACTGGCAAATATCTCTGTGATTGAGCAAGCAGCGAGTTTTCGAGTACTTAAGCCTCTCATAACATTTGATAAAGACAAAATAGTTTCTCTGACCAGAATAATTGAAACATTTGATATTTCATCTGGTCCAGAAATATGTGATCTTCTAGGTCCTAAACATCCAATTATTAATGCTACTCTTGAGTATGTATTAAATGAAGAAGTGAAGATTCAAGAATTGAATATAGTCTCAAACTCTCTTGAAAATTTACGGATAATAGATTTAAAAAACTGATATTTCATTTAATAAGTTCTTTAGTACTAAGAATTTCCTCTGCAATCTGGCTATAATTTTTAGAAGCTAAAGTGCGAATTTTGCCATATTGAACCTTTTCAGCGGCTAGAGCCATTCCGAAAGCTATACAGAAATCAACATCTTTGTTTTTAATAATTTCTGCTAATATTCCAGTCATCATTACATCCCCAGCACCTGTTGGATCAAGTTCATTTCTGATTGGAGATTTAAGATTGTAAATGTTTTCACCCTCATTAAATACTACACCTTGTATGCCTGATGTAATGACATTGGTTACATTTATTGGAAGCGATTTGAATATGTCCGAATAGGATTTCTTTAGTGTAAATGCTTCTGCTTCATTTAAAGAAAATTTAGCAATATCAACATCTTCTATGATGCTCTTAACATATTTATTATCAAATTCCAAAACAATTTTTCTATTTCTATCTGTATTCCTAACTAAACCTTGAACATCAAGTCCTATATATTCATGGTTGTTTTTAGCCCATTTAACA
>JAGLOH010000377.1 GCA_023139025.1 Candidatus Heimdallarchaeota archaeon
TTGCTTGTGAATAGAGCAAATAGGACCACTAACCCTCAGAGATTTGCACTTTGTACAAATTGTTCTCATTACATAATCTAGTGACTGTTTTGAAAAGAGCATCTCTGAAACAGCTGCTGAAAGAGTCTCTAGATGAGGGTTGACTCTTTTATCTCCTATTTCTGAAACTTCCTTTTGTAAATAGGAGACAATTACTGGTTGTTTAACTCCTAATATTTCCGCTATTTTGTTCTGAGACAATCCTCTATCTCTCAACTCATGTGCCACTCTAATTCTTAAACTTGGTAAAAATGATGATGCAATAAACTCACAAGGAAATCTCATTTAATCACCTATATGAGTACTATAAAGGGACCCTATTTAAAGTTTCCAAGAAACACGAAATACTACTAAACTACATAACAGATATAAACAACTACTGCTTTTGTAGCTTGAAATAGAATGGTTAATGTCTTGAATGCGGTCCTAGGAACAATAGTATTTCTTATTGTGGGTGTTGTACTTTCTTACATAGTCTTTTGGATGTTCAAGTATACTGCTAAAGAACCAAAAGATAAGATTAAGGAAGAATCGATTGAGAATTAATCATTAGATGAACTCGGAACTAAAGATGAAATACAGTTTGAAGCAAATTTAATAAGGGTATCAACATAAAATAAATAGACTAGTCTGTTATTATAAATAAATATACTTCGAAATAAGGAAAGAAAAATAATGAAAAATGAAGAGAACTCAATATCAACTGGGACAATCTATCTAGAGCAGATATTCAAGATAGCCCAAGACAGGAGATATTCAACAGCTATAGATGTCTGGTCTATTATCCTTGATGCAGAGTTCTCAAACAGAAAATATGAAAGTTTAGATGGTAAGTCCATTTTAGGGATTACAGCTGCTGATATCGCTTCTAGTTTGAATATGCATCTTAGCTCTGTTTATCATAATCTCAAAATTCTTCAATCTGAGGAATTTGACTTACTCGAAACAGATGAATTAATCATCTACAATGAGAAAGGAAGAAGAGTTAAACAAAAAGTATACAAGTTACCGAGAATCTATTACGATGAATTCAGACAAATTCTGAACGAACTTCACCATGAAGGATTCAGGGCACCTCATCAGAAGTTTACTTTCTTCAACTTACTCAAAATTAGAGGAATGTTGTCCCATTATGCAGCTTTATTACACAAAGATAGAGTACATGTAATAAACGAAATTGAAGAAACTAAGGATTGGTATCTCGATTGGATGAATCCTCTTAGGTTGCGTAACAATATTGTAACTCCCGGTGTTATTTACAAGTTTACCCAAGAAGATATGGAAAAAATTCTAGATCAAATTGTAACTCTTCTCGAAGATTACACAGATAGTTATAGTGACGATCATGAAGAAAGAGGAATATTACCTGTTTCTTTTACGTATCTAGTCTTCGTTCCTTATACCGAACTAATGAGAAAAGGAGAATGGCTTAATAGAGAGGAGTATGAAGAACGAATCGCAGAATCTCTAGCAAAAATCCCCAAAGAAGACATATTAGAGTGTCAAAAAGACCATGATACTTTCTTCAGATATGGCTTAGCTTGTCCTGTTTGCGGGGAGAAACCCAAAAATTACAAGCGTTAGGTTTTAACCCAAGACCTGACCAGAATCTATTCTAATAACTTGACCCTGAATATGGTCTGTGGTTAAGAGCAATTTGATGAGAGGGTATATTTCTTCAGGCTTTAGTGATTGTTTCATTGGATTTTTATTTTCAATCTTAAGTATAATATCCTCATATGAATCTCCAGATTCTAGCGCTTTATTTTTGAGCTCATCAATGTGTCTGTCAGTCATAACATATCCTGGAGCAATTGCATTTGTGACAATCTTATGTTCTGCTCCTTCTTGGGCAAACGATAAGGTCAAGCTGTGAACAGCAGCTTTTGCAACGCCATAAGGCATTTTCTTTTTGGAAGGTTTTAATCCTGTGGTTGATCCAAAAAAGAGAATATTTCCTCCACCTTGCTCTTGCATCCACATATAACCCTCTTTACCTATTAGAAAAGTTGAATCTAGATTAACTGCTAAAACTTTTCTAAAGTCACTGTAACTTACATCTTCAATTGGTTTACTAATCAAACTTCCTCCTACAAAAATGATCAAACCATCTATTTTAGGAGTAAGAATTTTTACTTCATTAAAAGCTTCAATAACACTACTTTCAGATGTGTAGTCACACTCTACAAAGTCAATAGAATAATCATTTTGATTAAGAACTTCAACAAATTCTTTGCTATTTTTACCTCCGATACCTATTACTCGAAAGTAATCTTTAACAAGTTTTTCAGTTACAATTTTCCCAATTCCACTACCTGGAGCTGCAATTAAAATTGTTTTTTGATGAT
>JAGLOH010000378.1 GCA_023139025.1 Candidatus Heimdallarchaeota archaeon
GGCCTATTCCAAATCCGTTTGTTGGTACAACTTGACAAGCAGCTTCACCTACAGCTAGAAATCCATACCAAACCATAGTTGTAGGTCTTCTGACTATTATATCTCCACCTCCACCACGTATTTTTTCATTTTCTACATTACTTTTAGAATTAATAAAATCATTAACAATTGCTTTAGGAGATCTATCAGAATATCCTTTTCCAACTCCCGATCCTACTTCTAGATGATTGTTATCTTCAAAGTTCAACCAACTGAAACCTTTCTCAAACCCATAGCGAAAGTATAGAAGATTTTTATCAATTGGTATATTTTTCCAATCTATTTTCCCATCAGTAACTTTGTGTAATTCTCGATATGCTTTAACTTTATCTTTTTTCTTTATTTCAACGTTTAAGTCCAATATTTCTATATTTTTAGCTAAAATCCTATCTTTACCTGAACAGTCAATAACAATACGAGCATTTTCTACTTGTTCCTCTTTAGTTTTGACTCCTACCACCCATTGTCCTCTTCCTATAGGTTCAACTATTTCAACACCAAAATTAAATTCTGCACCAGCTTTCTCTGCAAGTGCTACTAATCTTTCTTGGAATAATTTTCTATCTACAATCCAATAATCATGCTTGTTTAGATGAATAGTACTCTGGAAATCAGGAGATAGAATTACTAAATGGTCTCTATCATTCTTTCTTTCTTTGCCTTTAGGAGGCGGTATATTTGCGTAAGCAAAAGCTTTTTTCTCTACTGAATCACACCAATCATGTCCTAAGTTATCTTGCTTTTCTTTTTCAAATACTTTAATTTTAAACCTAGAATTAGCTAAATGAAAAGCTAAAACACACCCTGCTATTCCAGCTCCAACAATAATAATATCAGTTTGTTTTTGTTTTTGCTTTTTTTTGGACATAAGAGTTTGTAAACGTTAGTATTTTTTAGTTTTATCCAAAGACGGAAAATGGTGAAGTTAGAATAAAAATTCTAACAGAAATGTTAAACCAGCAACCAGTAGAGCTGCAGGGATGATCTTTATAGCATAGAAAATCTTATTTTCTTTCGAAACTGCTCCAAGGAAAAGTCCCAGAATAATCACTTCAACAAGAATTACAGAGATTGAGATAATATAAGCTGTTTGCATAGTTAATCCTGCTAATACAAAGAAAAATGGGCTAATTGCTATCAACGAGAATATAAATGGCGATAAACCATCTACAGCACCTATAACTATTGAAGTCCAGAAGTTTGCTTTGGATATCCGAGTGTTATTAAGATCAGCGACCATACTCTTTTCCAATTCTTTTCTCTCTCTAGTTCTTTCTGCTTTTTCAGTTAGATAGGCGATCCAAAAACCAGATACTCCCATAGCTATACTTGCACCAATACCAGAAAGAATGAGTTGTTCGGGATCCGCAAAGTTTCCAGCGATTAAAGATCCTAAGATTATTCCTAGTGCAGTAAGGGCGCCGTCAAATCCATTCATTACAAAATATCTGCGTAAAATGTTTTCTCCCTCAGTCATAGACAAGAAGTCTCTGATTTCACGAATGCTCTTCAATTTACCTTTTCCCTAAATTAATTCATTGATATTCCTTTATAAAATATGCTATTGATTTTTATTTGGTCTTCTGATGTTTTCTTCTAGATTTCTTCTTCCGACAAAAACTTCCATCACTTTCATCACTTTCAATCTACAGTCCAAAAATATTTTAATAATATCCTAACTTAAGTCAATGGAGGAGCTATTTAATGCAAGTTTTTTTCGACAAAACAATAGAAAGAGAATTTGAAAAAATATATGCTAAATTCAAATCAATAGAAATGTCAACAGACGAAGCTTATCGAGAGGATTTAGATTATCTTTCCAAACTTATAACCGTTTTTGACCCTTGTCCATCAATATGCACCAAAGATGATTTTAATTCTGCTGCTGTAGATGGGTCAGGAGCTGAAAGTATTGTTTCTCTGAATGATATTTCCATACATTTATTGACAGCTTCTTTTGCAGCTGATAAAACTAATTTCTCAATGGGAACAACAAACAGAATAGATCAAACTCCTCCTGTTTGTACAAATCCAGAAGGGATTACAAGGTTAATATTACTACGAGAAGATAAGAAGGATGAGGTTTGGGAAGATTTTGAAGACTTTATTATATATAATTATGGCGAGAAGCTCATCGATGTTATTTTCAGAGTAATAAAAGATATCGTAGCAACAGCTTACAAAATGAGTAAACCTAATGACCCTCTTCCTAAATTAGATACTGAAGCTGACATCAAAATAGCTGCAATTAAAATTGGACTAAATCTCTCTAAAGAAAATTTTGATAGATATTCATCCTGGATGGTTTCTCCTCGTGCTAATGCTCCAAGGGGTTGGTTCGAGC
>JAGLOH010000379.1 GCA_023139025.1 Candidatus Heimdallarchaeota archaeon
AAGTTCATTCATTTCACCTTAAGTTTTGTATGCTTATATTGATTGGTCACAGATATTTAAGATGCTGGTCACTATTGACCACTCTGTTTTCATATTCTTAAGTTTTTCAGATTAAATGCTTTCTTCTTTCAATAATAATCGAAAGGATTATTGACAAAACAAAAGTACAAATCGCGAATCCTAAAGCAAAGCCTAACATGCTTATTAACCCTTTTGAGGTTCTATCAGCTACAAATCCCATTAGTAAGGTTGCTGAGATTGAACCAGTAATTCCAATTGTGTTGAATAGACCAAATGCAGTTGCTCTTCTAAATTTGTTTGAGAAAGTTCCAACTAGACCAGTTAAGCAAATAGTTGAGATTACATACGTTGGGAAGCTGTAGACTATCAGACCTAGAGTAACATTTAGAGGGAACAATGTCATTAGTAAATAGATGAGTATTTGTAGAAATATGAAAGACATAACAGTTGCAGTAATTCTTCGTATTTTCGTTAATCTCCCCAATAATAGTGATAAAACAACTCCAATCGTAGTCGTACCTATTAGAAAATAGCTGAAATAAACTGCAGGAGCTCTTAGAAAATCTATGAAATAAAGGGAAGAATATGACCAAAAACCTCCTGATGTAGCATTTTGAAAGAAAGCAACTAGCATTAGAACAACAAAAATAAGTTTGAACTCAGTTAGTTTTCCTATTTTCTTTGATTCTTGTTCTTTCGCTTGTTTTTTCTCTTTTCTTTCTTCTTTTGTGAAAAGTATAAAAATTGAAGCTATTGCACAACTTACTATTGCTATGAACAATTGTACTCCTTGAGCTGGATGATTTACTAATTCATCGGAGAAGAATTTTGAAAGCATTGTAGCGAAGTTTAAAATACCATTTGTAGGTGTTTGAGCATTCAAACTAATAATTGAACTAACAGATGAAGAAGAATACCAATTTAAGCTGAAAGTAGCTGCATTATCGTGAATTAGTGCAGCAATAGGACTAGCGACCAGCCAAGCTAAGCTAAAGGTTGCAGCTATTTCCCCCAAGATTACTTCCTTCTTCTTAGAAGATGTTAGAGTGGCATAAGAATAGATATTTGATGTTTGTCCTGAAATGAATATGTAACCCACTAGCATCACAGCTAGAAAGGCATATGGATTATTTATGAACATCAATGTGAAATACATCAAACCTGCTGCAATAAATCCCATGAAGACAAATTTTTTGTTTCCAAATTTATCACTCATTATTCCCCATACTGTAGTTCCAATAGCTATCACAAAATAAGGAATTATGGCTACAAAGCCAAGAATAGTATACTGATCTACATTGAAAATTTGAGTTAGCCAAATAGGTGCATATGGTGAGAACATTGCTGTAGACATACCAAGAAAGAAAATTCCTGTAAGAATAAGAATCTCGTTCCTTTCCATAAAGAAGAATTTCTTCTTGGTAATTTCAGTATTCACAGAATTTAAGATTTTCACAGTTTAATAAGGTTTATTACTTTCCTTCCAGAATAAACAGAAGCGAAAAGTTGATATTATTATTAAATTATAATCCCATGAAAGAGTGTTCGATCAGCAATGAGCGATAATGAACCTATTAGTGTGAAAGAAATATTAATTGAGATAAAGACGCTTTCAGAAATTTGCGTAGATTTATCATTTGCATCTTTACTTTACTCTGATAAATTAGTAGCAGAACAAGTTTTAATTTTAGAAGAAAAAATAGATGGTTTGTACAAAAATCTATTAGATAGACTGTCCGTATCAATAAAAAGTCTCAATCAAGCTGAACAGCTGAGGATTTATTATATAATCGGTGAGGCTAACAATTTAATATCTGATTCAGCAGCTGATATGGCTTCATTAGTTCTATTGGATTATGATATTGCAGATGAGCTTAAACATATTCAACAACACATGGATCAAATCGTTGACCTTGTCCGTTTAGATGAGAAGTCCTGCTTATGTGGAAAATCAGAGGTTGCAGCTGATTTACATGATCTCATCGGAATTGATGTAATAGGTATTATACGTTCTGAAAATGAACTCTTGCTTCACTATGATGAAGTGATGATGGCGGGTGATTTACTCATCTTTAGAGGTCCTTTAGAAAATGTTAATCAATTCATAGAATTAGTAAATGGGCGAATTAATTCAGTCGAAGACGCGAGAGAAAAGATTATTTCTGAAGATTTAGACCATCCAAAAGATGAATTGAAGTATCATCAAGACTTGTTAGTTACAATGAAAGAATCAGCAGAGTTAATTGTGGATTTAGCTTATCTTTATGCATTAGAAGATCTACCTGAAGTGAAGAATTTAATCATAACAACTGAAGATAAAGTAGACAAACTACAATTCGAGCTCATTGAAGAAGTT
>JAGLOH010000038.1 GCA_023139025.1 Candidatus Heimdallarchaeota archaeon
CCACTTTCCTCTTTTAACGTTCAACCACTGATTTTTTAAATATCCATCTTTTAGTATATATGGCCAGAGCTTATCATAGACCTCTCTGAGCAATGTTATGGCTAGCGGTGACGAGAGTGAGCTCTCTGGCCAAAATATCTGTAGGTGAAATGGTGAAAATAGTAGTTCTTTCTGGGTTGCCTTTAAGTGGTAAAACAACTAATGCTAAAGTAATTGGACCAAAATATAGTATGCCCTTGTATGAAACCGGTACTGAAGTTCTAGAAGAAGTGACAAGTAGAGGTTTTGAATTTACACCTGAAAATATAAAGAAGGTTACTGATGAATGTAAGCAGATTTCAGATAGCTTTTTTACAGAAAGGTTAATGAAAAAAATAGACAAACTTTCAAGTGAAATCCCTGGTGTTTTTATCTCAGGAATAAGAGCTGTTTCAGAGGTTGAAATATTAAGAAAACATTATGGTGATGATAGTGTATTTGTAATTGCTTTTCATACTTCTATGAAAACTAGGTTCAAAAGGCTTGACAATCCAGATCGTATTGAAGAAACAATAGGTGCCAAGGCAAAAGAAGATGAGTTATTAAGAAACTTCGACAATTTCTTGGCTAGAAACAAGAAAGAACTTGGTTATGGTGTTGGAGATGTGATGGCTCTAGCCGAATATGTGATGAGTACTGAAAATAGAATCTGGCCCTATGTTTCTTTGGATGAAAATCAGACAAGCTTTGAAACGATTATCAAAGAGATATTGAATCTTGAGTAAACAGTCCAAAGTGACAATTTTCATTGCTCTACTTGTTAACTCCTAAGCACTAAATGAATAACTTTATTTGATACGGTTCTAAAGAAAAGTTAGGTGAATGGGATGGTTCTTAATCCATTTGATGACGAAAATTCTAAAGACGATCCAAAGAAAGCAAAGTTAAGAACTCAAGCTCAACAGCAGTTTATACAGCAGTTGCAGCAAAGAATTGCCACTCAGTCCAATAGACTTGAAGAACTGCAGGTAGAAATTTCAAAACTTAATCAAGTTATACAAAACAAAGGTTTGGAAATACAAGAATATTCTAAGAGAGTAGAAGAAGAAAGAATGTTCTTTGAGCAAGACAAGAAAGCAAGAAGCGATCGAGAATATGAACTACAAAAAACTGTTCAGAAGAAAGATTTGGAAATTAATGCTCTTCAAGAAGGTTCATCACAAACAACTTTTAGTCCTCCAACCCCACTTCATGAACCTCTTAGCGAATCAAGTGTTTCAGATATCCCTGAGTTAGATTTAGGCCCAGTTAACAATTTTGTTGATACTTTAATGGCTTATTACAAAAAACCAACAGATGATGTGTTTGTTTCTTCATTAAGAGATTTAGCTATTTATTGTAGTGAAAATGGAACCCCAGATCAGCAAATTCTAGGACTTCTTCTGAAAGCAGAGTTGCCTATGACTGAAGATGAAATAAAACAAAAATTAACAATTGAACCTCAAGATATTTCAAGAGCAATTTTTAGATTAATGCAAAAGAATTTCATTAAGAAGGTTGGAAGGGGTTTTGCTGTTATCTCATCAGAGTTTGCTGAAATGACAGATATATCAAAGAACTGGGGGGGTCTTACACCAGAGCAAGTATATGAAAATTTGATGTCAGTTGTTTATGTTGAATCTGATAAAGATGAGCTAATACAAGCTTTTACAAAAGCTAGAGATGCATTAATGGAAATGGGTGTCCTTGCAACTCAAAGAAGACATGATATAAGTCAAATAATTGAAAAAATAAAAAGACATCCTTTCACAAATAACGAACTAACTGAAAAAATCAAATCATGGTTAGAATCATAGGATTATTTTCATTCCAAATGGTCCTCTGAAAATAAATTTTGCTTCTTTCTCTTCAACTTGCATGATGAGGTCTATTGGAAAGCCACCAATTGTAGACTCTTTAGGAATTACAACTTTAACCTTTCCCTCATATAGTTTGATTTGTCTTCCAGGACTCGTATCATAAGTTGAAAATGGTGTTTTTCGGATTAAACCTATTCTTGGAGAGTAATATGGATTCTTAAGAAGTATAAAGGAGTAAACTTCACCTTCTTTAATGAGAGTACCACTTTGGTAGATATAAAACCAATCTTGCAAAAAGATATCTAACTCATCTTTAGGGATATATTCATGAGAAATTAATCTTTGTAATTCATTAATATTTGCTATACTAATTACTGGAAGTTCATAAATTCCTAATTCCTGTAAATCTTCGATTCCTTGATAAATTTCCTCTGTACATCGCTCCTTTATCGCATAATGAAGAACTACAAGTAATTCCAAAGTATCTTTTGAGAGTACTTGATCTTTAAGATTTAAAGCAAGGTAATGTGATTGAAGGAGTATCAATAAAGCATGTTCAAATTGCTCCTTTTGCAGTAAAATATAACCAATCTGAATGAGTAAGGAAATTTCATCTTTTTCTTCAATAACTGCCCTTTTATCTATTAAACCACTTTCCATTATGGTTGATGCTAAAATAACAGCTCTGATTAGACCTAGCAAATCTAAACGATCTTGTTTTTCGCATAGAAATAGAAATTTTTCAGTATAATATCCTTTCAATCTTTCGTGATTATCTGTGACTAGAAAATAAACCATTCTCAGGAAATGCAGATCCATAAAAATGTCTGAAACAAGATTAGGAAAAATTGTGGAAACTTCAGTAATAATATTCAGATGACCATCTAATTTTTCAAAATCCAGAAGAGTAAACTCAACCACACTAAGCAGGTAAAGTATTCTAGCTTTTAACCGAATAGATAACTCCTCAATATAACTTTCCTTTTCTAGAAGTGCAATTCGAAGTTCTAAAGATTGATCAGATAGTTCAATATAAGCTTCTTCAAGTTCTAACCTTAAAACTTCAAGATTCCCCTTCTCCATTTCTTCTATGTAATTTGGAAACTCAAATTCCAATTCATTCATTAGTTCGATAAGATTATTCTCTTCTACTAAGGTATGATATTTCGAAGTCTCCCTTTCTGGAGATATTTGATTTGCAGCAATAATATTCTGTAACACATTGATTGCATGCTCTTGGATTTTTTTAATTCTGGTTACAGGATCAAACATTTGCCTTTTTTCAACAGAATGTCTGATCTCATCTGATAGAACAATGTCATGAAGTTTTTCTAAAACCTCATTATGAGCTTCATGAGAACAAGTGTTTCTTAGTAAGAATACAAATGAAGAGCTAATTAAAACAGGAACATTTAATGCTTCACAAGTTTTTACCAGCTTTAAATCACTTGATACCACTACTGCATTGACTTGTTTTGCTGCTACTATATTTGATAAATCATTAATTTGAGGAGATGAAAGCTCTTCTTTGTCTAAATTCTCTCTGTAATCTCTAACCTCTTTGATTGGGATTTTTATGATCTGAATTGGGGGCTTGATTCTTCTGCGGAGATACCAGCGAATTTCCTGCAAAATATTATTTGTAACAAAAAGTTCAATCCCCATTTCTGTTATTATTTCTAGGAATAACGCAAGTTCTGAAGGATTTGTTTCAAATCCACTGATAAAGAAATTAGTATCCAATACAAATTTATTATTTTGTACTTTATTTGTGGATTTCACATCAATTCCTTCTTTTGCGTTTTTTCTTAATAATTGAATAAGCAAGAATACAATAAAAAATTATCTGCTCAAAATGGAATGGATGAGGTGTTTCAGTTATACTCACAAACTCAGGTTTAGTGATATTTTCTGATACGGATTCAATATAGTATTCAAAGAAGTAATTATTTCCGGAATCTAATTCATGTGGATCGTAATATGAGTGATAGAATTCTTGAAACTCAAGAGAAAATGATTGAAGTTGACCACCTTCGGTATATGCCAACCATCCATTCATGTAGACTTTTGTATCTTGAATAAATAATCTTGGAACAACAGTTTGGGTATTATTTGATTGGTAATCAAATGAAAATTCCCACAGGATGTGGTGAAGATTATCCCTTTTTTGATACTCAATGTGAAAATCTATCTCTCTAATGGTAAACAAAGAGCTTGTAACACCTGTAAGTGTAAATTGAAACCCATGAAACACTTGATGCAGTTGTTCCCATAATTTTTCTGCTAGTATTGTCATTCCTAAATATTTATCCCATGTTGGTATGAGAACAGGTGGGATTTGGGCAATCCATGAGCCGTGAACTGGCGTTGATGAAAAATAAGAATCGAGAAGTTTATCATATACATAAAGTGTTTTTTGGAAATTTAGTCCAGATTTGGAAAATAAATATCTTAGACCATATGTTTGATTCAATTGGTTAATCCAATGATCCCACAACTCTAGTTGTTCTTTAGTAGAATTCCTTAGTTGGTAAATTTCATGTCTAGAAGAACTATTCGTAATAAAAAATTGCATAAAATGTGAATCTAATGGAGAGAGAATCTCTTCATAACTTTCTAATGAGATGACCAGAACGCTACTCTTACCACCATATATGAGATGAACAGAGAGAGCAGTTAACAGACCACTATACTTATTCCAAGTTGCACGCAACGATATTGAAGTTTCTAGTTTAATATCCAATGAAATTGTAAACTCTTCATCTCCTTTATTGTATATATTGACTGAAAAAGATTCATCTAGAAGCAAAGATGTAAATTCAGCTTCATATCTATCAAAATCTTCACCAATAATTAGAGGTAAGAAATCAAAATAATTAGCATCTTTAATCATTGCTCCAAAATTTGGTCTAGTAATGTTAGTGAAGATTGTTGGTATAATTATAGCTGTTTCTTTGGGTAGTTCAGCATGTATAATTTCTGATTCTACTGGTTCGAAATTAAAACCAATGAAATCTGCGATAAAGTCACTTCCTGTGTTAATTTCAGCAGTTAAAGGTTCTTCTAGAACTAAGTAACTTTCAATTGAATATACTGTTTCCTGAGTTAGTATGAATTTGTCAGATTCAATATAATAGATGTCTCTAAATTCTGTGGACCTTTCCCTTAGTAAAACATTCAATACTCCATTAGAGAATGATCCAAGTAAATCAAATCCTAATTCTTCAAACATGTTATCTAGATTTTCTCCTTGAGCAATTCTATAACTGATAAGATATCCTTTATCCTCAAAACTATTCTCTCGAAAATTTTCAGTATGTTCAGCTTCTATTTTTGAAACAGAAAGACTAAGTACTATGAAAACAAAGAAAACTGATAATAATTTGTTATTTCTCATCCTTAGTACCTCTTCTATTTTTCTTTTCTGTTTTCTCCCCTTTGAAAGTTAGTACTATAGCTGGAGGAACAATAAATAACCGTGAGATAAAAACATCGATTAGTATTCCAATTCCTAAGCCTAAGCCTAATTGTTGCATGTGAATAGATGAAGTGAATAATAAGCTGAAATAAGTTGCTGCCATAATTATTCCTGCAACTGAAATATTATTCATTGTTTGATTTACAGCTTCTACAATTGCTTCTTCTGTATCTTTAACATCTGTGTAAATATCTTGGAAAATGCCTAGAAATAATACATCGAAATCCAATCCTAATGCAGTTAAAACCGCATATGCTAGTAGAGGCACAATCCAATATATTGAACCACCTAAGAAAATTAAAGCGCACAAACTGAACAAGCCCAAGCTTATTCCTAGAGACAAGAGTATAGTTATTAGAACCCTTATAGACATAAAGAAATTTCTTAAAAACAAAAATAATAATAGCGTAATCGTAACTGAAACAAATAGGAAAATTAAGTTAAAATCAAATGAAATTCCTGTTTTGGAATCATACAGAACTGGTGCAAAACCCGTTGCATATGTTTGCCATTCTGTAATCTCTCTCTGTTCAATAATTTCTGAAATTGTCTTTCTGATAGTTTTAATCTGTTCGTCTAATCTTTTGTCCCCTTCCATATATTGGGAACCACAATAAACAATAGCATACGTTTCATCGGAAAAAACAAAATTCTTCATTAGAATTTGTATTTCTTCTGTTACAAACAAAGAAGCGTTCTGGAAATGTTCATAATACGGACTACCAAAAGGATGACTTAACCCCGCAAGAACCGTTATATTCGCTTCAACCTTAATTGCTTCAATTATAATTAAAACTTCATTTATAGATTCAAAATTCAAACTGCCATTGCTAAAAATAAATGGTTCCACTTCTGTAGTTTTGAAAAGAAGAGAAATTTGACTAATATATTCTATTCCCATATGTTGAGTAATTGCATCCAATCCTTGTCTTGATTGATATGATTGCGGGGCTGATGAGATTTGAGCATAATCTGTTGGTACTGCAATGAAAATGCCTAGTCCAACCAAACTAATGATTACAAAAACAAGTAAGACTTTCTTTGGTTTTTGAACTGCTTTTTTTACATATTTAATAATTGAGCCCTTTCTTTTCTGAAATATTTTTGGATTAACTTTCCACTTGGTAAGAATATTTTGATTCAGTAGAATAAGTATTGCTGGAACCAAAGTTAAGGAAACAACCATACTTGTTAGAAAACCAATTATGCCTGCTATACCCATTCCAGTAGCTAAAGCAAAGCTGCTTAAAACTAATCCACCAAAACCAAAGGATAAGGAAATTGATGCGATGATTATACTTTTAGAAGTGCGTCGAAGAGTGGTTCTAAGGGCACTATACTTGGAATTTATTTTCTTTAAATTAAGTAGATAATCCCCCATTAGAAATACACAGTAATCAGTTGTTGCTCCTAGAAGCGTTACACTCAAGATAATAAGACTCGTTGAATCTAAACCTCCTGTTAAAGATCCTATTCCAATGAAGAGCAGACGAGAAACCCCAAAGGAAATTGCTAGAACAAAGAGTTGAATTAGTGGCATGAAGGGAGATCTATAAACTAGCAGAAGAATAACTACTATTGTAATAAGAACAATCAAATCTGTTTTTTTTGCTTGATTTTGATAGTCCAATGAAATCTCAATTATGAATAAATCAATTCCTGTTGCATAAATTTCTAAGGGTTCATTTTCTTCTTTTATTGACGGTAAAATGTCTAATATCTCAAGATAAGCTGCTTTTCCTTCTTCATTTAAATGATTAAGTGCCATATTAAACGTTATAATCGTGGTATCTGCATCATCCATACTTTCTTTATAATTTGTGTATTGCCTTAGAAATGTAAGAATTATATCATCAGTAATTGGGGGAATTGTGGAATCCATTGTTAGGACTGGTAAAAGATATTTGTTTTTAGCATCAATGAATCCTTGAATATTACCGTCATCATAAACTTCTCTTATGAAATCAACTTCAAAAGAATTATTTGAGTCAAATAAAAATTCAGCTATTTTTTCGTAGGAATATGTTGCATTTTGCCATTCGCTAGAATTGAAATTATCAGAAAGTAACCCAAGAAGTTGTGTTTGTCTCGTATCTGTTGAAACCTCAGAGATAAAAGTAGAATTTGCCCTTATTATGTTGCTTAACAAATTGAAAACATTTTCTTCACTAGTTGGTGTGGATAAATTCGCAAAATAGTTAAAACTCTTTGACATTTCATCATAAAAAACATCTACAAAACCATAATATCTCGATTCATTAAACGAATCAAGAAGAGTTTCAAGATAGTTAGTTGTTAATTGTTTAGTGATAGTTGTTGCTAAAGAAGTACTATTTGTGCTATTATATTGATCAATCCAAGTTAAGCTAAAATACTCTATACCTCCCCAAACATAATGAATTGACGCAAAAGATAATTGAGTGGCAAACCATTGAAGGCTTAATATTGTTCTGAGAAGATTATCTGCATCAGCATATAAAGAAGAATAAGGTTTACTTGGAGATAAATATGGACCAATTTTTGGATTATGCGTTATATTATATACTAAACTTGCCACCTTTTGATACATAGATTCCGAAACTATACTACCATTAGGATTCCTAACTATAATCTGAAATGAACTGTTTACTTCACTAAATGTGGATAAAATGTCTGCACCAATCGAAGATTCAGATTGGCTAGTTGTAGAAAGATTATTACCTTCATCACTTATGTAGTCAGAAATATTCAATATTTTGTTGATATTAATTGAGACAAGTAAAATCCAAAATAATAATATTGCAGATGCAACTATTTTTGGTCTCTTCCATAACTTGTCCAATAATTTCATATTATCAAATGAATATCGTATTTTCCTCCTTATATTTCTATTTCTTGTATTCTTGGAATTTATATTAAAAAACTGTATTAGGTAACAATAAGTCTGTTATTTACTTAAGTAAAACAATATTACCGAATGAGGTTCTTTCAGAAAACCGCGTAATTTAAAAACACTACACAAATAATGTGCTTAAGAGAGAAGTAAATGATAGTTTCTAGGTTATCATCTGAGAGTTAACTTGTGGTAAGTTGTGAGAAAATGGTTAAAAAAAATAATGCAAAAAATGAGAAGCATGTTATGTCAGATGAGCGAATCAAAAAACTTGCTAGTTACACAGAACAACCTGCAATTTTTAGAGCAATGGAATTGATGGTATTAAACTTACAGGATAATATCAAACACATGACTGATCATTTTGAGTACGTTCAACAAGTTAGGGATAGGTTAATGGTTGATATACAAGACAAAAAAAGAATCTATATTTTAGCAAGTGGAAGAAGTGCATATGTAGGTCAGATGTTTCAAACAAGATTAGAGCATTTTGGCGTTGAAAGCCGTTTTATCACAAACACAAGATCGGTCCCTCGTTTAAGGGAAGATGATACAATTATAGTAATTAGTGGATCTGGAACAACTCCTATAGTTAAAGCTATGTTAGAAACTTATTTGATATATAATCCGTTTGTAATTGTCATTACAAGTTATCCTTTGAGTGTTATTGGAAGATTAGGGGATGTTACTGTGAAACTCAAAGGTAGAACTAAATCTGATTTAGAAAGAAGAGACCAGGGGTTGGATAGTACATTGGCACCTGAAGGAACAGCTTTTGAACATGCTGCTTTAGCTTTTTTGGATGGAATTGTAGCCGAGTTAGCTGTTTCCCTTCATAGAGATGAAAAAAGCCTTTTAGATCAACATAATCAAGGTCTATAATCCATTTTTATATCTTTGAGATTCAAAATTTAGAGAATATTCGTTTCTTAGTGAAATTATAGCAAAGTTTAATAGAATTTCATTATAATGGAGACATATATAAATCAAGAAAAGGTTTTAGAATTCGCACCTAAAAACCTAAATAAGTAAAAATCTTGGCGGCTAGAAATAAGATGTCAAGCAGTTTAAAAATCAAAGATATTTTCAAAGTAGATGGTTCTGGGATACCGTATCTAAAATTGGTTATATATGGGCCTTCATTATCGGGTAAAACAAGTATGTTAACTGTCTATAATGTTCTAAGGAAAGTTGAAGATCCTGAAACAATCTATTCTTCCTTAAAGAAGATAGATGACCCTAGTGGTAGAACAATCTTTTATGATCAAAGTACCTTTGAATTACCAAAAGGACAAGGTGTAAGTGTTCCAAAGCTAAGATACCAAGTTTGGACTGTAGCTGGTCAGAAAAGACATTATATTCAAAGAAAAGTTGTCCTTGAGGGTGCTGACGGATTGATATTTATGTTCGATCCTAGCAAAAATATGTGGGATGATAATGTAGAAAGCCTTGTTGAGCTCATTGCCCTTAAGGGAGATATCTTAGGGAAATCCTTGCCATTCTTGATCGTTCTGAATAAGATAGATCTACCTCCTGAAGAGCGTACTCCTACCGATAAGTTTCTTGATTTATTAATTGAAAAGAAACTTGCAGCTAATAAGGGAGAAGCCTACATGCGAGTAATTGAAACATCTTGTCTTCAAGCTAGAAACGAATTGATGACTCTTTTGAGAAGTCCTGACATAAAATCAATGCTTGATGAATATGGACGTCTTAAAAAAGGAGCTAGACCTTTAAGTGTTCAAAAAACTGCTCAGCCAATTGAGCAATTAACACGAGAAATAATTATTCATCGAGTTAAATCTGCTAGAAGCGAATCTTAATATTCTCATTTTTATTTTTTGTTGAATAGAGAATGGATAACTCAATCGTTACTATATTGAATCATATTTTCAATCGCAATAAAGTAGATGTAGCTAATCTTAAAGCGGTGCAAAAAGATAGGTGTATATACCTTCTTACTTCTTTGAATTATTCATTAGAAGAATTCTTCAATAAGATTGATTTCACAGATGAAGAAAAGGGTCGAATTCTACTTTCACTTCTTATGCAAGGTATTAGTGTGAAAAATATACTTGAGTTAATTGATTGGAAAGGATTTGAGAATGTTATTACTGCTCTTTTTGATGAGTTAGGTTATTCAGTTCTTTCTAATTTTCGATTTAAGGACGAGTTCACAAAATATGAAATTGATGTTCTAGCATTCAAATATCCTTACTTATTTTTGATCGATTGCAAACATTATAAGCATCCTTCGCCCTCTATCATGAAAGATGCAGCTGCTAAACAAAAGGAAAGAACAGAAGTACTTTATGAAATATTTCCCATCCTTTCAGAAGAACTTATTTCAAAACTTGCTTTACCTTTGAAGAGGGAAGTGAAGCTTTATCCACTAATTCTCTCTTGGAGAGATCATAATATTCAGTTCTCTTCAGAAATCCCTATAATTCCCTTTAACAAACTATCAGGCTTTCTTAAAGAAATTGATGAGTTTAGAGATGGTTTATTTTACATTCCATTATATCTGAACTGAAAATCAACTTAACATCATGTTTTGAGTGAAAACAACTGAAAAACTCATATATATCATTAACTCAATAATTTGTATAGATAAGCTATGAGCTGAATTAAATGGCTATAGAAACGCAAAGTCCTTTCAGTGTTGTGCGCTCTCTCGTGAAGAAATTTTTAGGTGACATGAGAGTTATTCGTACAACTTCAGAAGAACAAGTAAAAGCTAGGGCTGAAGAAATTAAAAGTAGTTCTTTAGCACCTGGAAAAGCCCAATATTCTGTATCTGAAGTTGATAAAATTATTCGAAATTTCAAAGATAGTTATGTGGGTCTTTTGCGAGATATCCACCTAATGGTTGTTACAGAAAGCACTAGTAAGATTCGTCAAGGTATAGAACAGGGATATGTTGATGCGAAAATGATTACTCAAGAAATGCTTGGTGAGCTTGAGAAATTAAGGGTTGAAGCTGCAAAAATTCCTGGGTATGAAACGAAAATTCAAGATGATGCTTTGAAAATCGATGAATTAAATGATCAAATTGGAAATCTTAAAGCTGAGACAATCTCTATACAAAATGAGTTGACAGATATTCAGTCAGTTCTCAAAAGCAAAGACCAAGCCATAGGAGAACTATCTGAAAAAGCAACTACAATGGGCGTGGATCAAACTATAATTGAAGCTAGAG
>JAGLOH010000380.1 GCA_023139025.1 Candidatus Heimdallarchaeota archaeon
TGATCTAAACTTAGGAGAGAATACCTTTCTAAATACAGATGAAGTGATTGTTGAAACAGATACTGGTGGTGTCTCATTAACATATGTGGATCTTATTGTACCTGGTGACATTGTTTGGGATCTTCAAACAGATACAGGAAGTATAACCCTATCAATAACTCAAAACTTAGTTCTACCATATGCTTATGCCTCAGTTTTTCATGTTGATACTTCTACTGGAAGTATATCTGGTGTGTTTATATTCAATTCCACTTTAGGATACAACATCTATGCTGATACTTCTACTGGAAGTATTGATATACCTGGACCTGGAAATTACTATGAAAATCCTGCTTATTCAACTGCATTAAACCTATACAGATTCACATTAACTACTTCTACTGGAAGTGTAACTGTAACAGCTGTTTGACAATATATTTAATTAAAGATGCTACAAAGCATCTATTATTTCTTTTACAATAGTAACTGCTTCAAAGGTAGCTTTATCACATGCTTTTCTCCTTGCAGGATTTTCCTTGTCAATTGATCCATCAGGTAAAATAAAATCATGTATTATGTCTTTACAATAGAGAGTTCCATTTTCTTCTTTGAATCTTTCTTTGAATTTCTTAGTCAAATCATAAATTGAATCTCTATCTAGTTCTTTCTCATGTAATACTGAACTTAAACCAGCTAAGGCACCAGTAACTGCCCCACAAACAGATCTTTCACCTATGCCCCCACCAAATGGAAGTAGTGCTTTCTTCATAGTTTCTGAATGATGCTTGTATCCATAGTAATCAAGAATTCCACAAGCAGTTGAAATAGAGCAATTAAAATCATTTTCCCAATATTTCTTAGTTTCATTTACAATATCCGACATGTCATGCAAGTTTTTCTAATTCTGTCTATAAGAATTTCTATTGCAACAAATAGAAAAATAGTCAGTCGATTGTTTTGTAAAACTATTATTCAGTTAAATGCTGAGCATCATTGAATTTGACTATAGAGATTTTTCCATTTTCATATAGTTTTACGTGACTAATAGAACATGGTTTAACATAAAAATCCCAATAATGTGAAGGATGCGTTTCTGTTAAATAAACAAAAATCAAATTGATAACTGCTCCATGTGTAACTAATGCGATAGTCTTTTCTGTTTGTTTCCTTAATCTCAAAAATAATCTGTGGAGTCTGTCTAGTACTTGATAAAATGTTTCTCCTCCCGGTATTAAAACATCATTTGGATTGGTTTTCCACTGCTTTTGTAGTTCTTCAGTAAAAACATCTTTACCTCTTTGTCCTTCCCACTCTCCAAATGAGATATCCAGTAATAATGGTTCTTCTACGATTTCTGCATTATTTTGGTTTTGAAGTATTTTTTCAGCTGTAACCTTTGTTCTAGATAGTTTACTGTGATATATTTTCTCAATAGGAATTTTTGAAAGTTTTTTGCTTACTTCCTCAGCATGTTGTATTCCAAAATCAGACAAGGGGATATCTTTTCTCCCTCTTATCCTTTCTTCACCCACATTAAATGCAGTTTCTCCATGTCGAATGATGTAAATGTCCATAGTGTCACTTCTTCTTTATATTTTGAGGAAAAGTATTAGACTTCTTGAATTTTTCTCAAAGAAGCTTTTATACATAAAATTCTTAATATACCAATTTTATGAGGGATTAATGCAAGAAAAAATGAACAAAGAATGGATGGATGAGTTCGAAAAGAACTACTCTCTTTACAAGAAAGAATGGGATTTTCACTACAATCAAGTAAAAGAGTTTATTTTGTCTTGTTTACCAATGAAGACTAATCGTTGGGGATTTATTGGTGTTACAAATAGAGTTCCTGAAATAGGTGACAAAATTCTTAATCGAGTTGCGAATATCTCTCTTTTAGATATCAATCATGAAGCATTAAAAAGAGCTAGGATTCACCTCGCTTCAGTTTATGATTTCAAAACTGTAGAAGTTCATAAATTTGATAACACTATGGGGTTCGTAACTTCAGTTTGTGAGATTTTTGAAAAATTTGAACAAGAGGAATTACCAGAGAAAAAGCTACTTGATGCATTAAATAATGTTGAACCTCCTGAAATCACATATCAAGGTGAAAGATATGATCTAGTAACCCAATTAGGAATAATGGATTATTATTTGATGCCACTATTTACTAAATACTGTCCAAGATTCAATAAACAGTATGATTCATTCTTTGAAATAATGCAAAAGCTAAATGAAGAAGCGGCAAGAATTTCTTTTCAAGTTCTAAAACAAATGCTCAACAAAAATGGACAATTGATAATCTCTACACCAGTTGAACGTTCCCCTGAAGGAGAGGCGTGTAAGAAATCATTATTCTGGATAAATTCCATAGAAGATCATATCAAATCTGC
>JAGLOH010000381.1 GCA_023139025.1 Candidatus Heimdallarchaeota archaeon
GAGTTTTTCTGCTTGATAAAACCATGGATTTTCTTCATTAGTCCAGCCTTGAACACCTAGAGTTTTCCATTCATCAAGAACACGAAGAAGAGAAGTCGCAGCATCTTTAGATAGTAATCCTAGAGAATTACCATTAAGATAAGTAGTATCAGTTGGTGTGAAGAATCTTTCCTTAAAGTGACTCAAAGGGTCTGTTGAATCCATCTTTTTAGCCATATTTACATTAAACTCTTCTGAATCGCTCATAACTTTCAACTAGAAAAGTAATAGAAGAAATAAATACTTTATGGATAAAATTTGATTATTTGTTTCTTTCCGATTAAAGAGCTTCCTTTAGATATTCCCAAGTATAACCGTTTTCAGTTGTAACTATGTCAGAGACAGTCCCTTCGGCAACTAGAAATCCACCATTTCTGGAACCGCCTTCAGGACCTAAATCAATTATTCTGTCAGCTTGTTTAATAATATCCATGTTATGATCAATTATAACAACTGTGTTCTCTTCATCAGCTAATCTGTGTAGAACTGAAATCAGTTTATCTATATCATAGAAATGAAGTCCTTGTGAAGGCTCATCGAGCAAGTATATGCTCTTATCGTGAGTTCTTCTAGAAAGCTCTCTGCTTATTTTAAGACGTTCTGCTTCTCCCCCAGAAATTGTTGTTGTAGGTTGGCCCATTTTCAGATATCCTAGTCCAACATCTACAGCTAATTGTAATGGTCGATGTATTTTTTCAATATTTGAGAAAAGTTCTGTAGCTTCTTCTACTGTCATTTCCAAAATATCTGAAATTGTTTTCTTCTTATATCTTACAGAAAGTATTTTTTTCTTGTATCTTTTTCTTTTACATAAAGGACATAAAATCCAAACATCTGACAGGAAAAGCAATTCTATTCTTCTTTCTCCCAGCCCTCGACATTCAGGACATTGACCTTTTGAGGTATTAAAACTAAAGTGACCTGAAATTAATCCTTTAGCTTTAGCATCTGGTAATGCTGCGAAGAATTGTCTAATCTCATCGAAAACTCCAAGATAAGTAGCTGGATTAGATCTTCTTGATTTACTTAAAGTAGATTGGTCTACAATTATTACTTTTTCAAGGTCATCATATCCAGAAATTGATTTATGTTTACCAACTTCAGTCTTTTTTCCATGAACTTGTTTCTCTAAACATTTCTGAAGAGTATCAATAACTAGAGAGGATTTACCTGCACCTGAGACTCCAGTTACAGCTGTAATAAGACCTTTACCAAACTTAACATCAATATTCTTCAAGTTGTTTTGAGATGCTCCCTTAATTTCAATATACGAATCAGTTTTCCTATTTTTCTTAGGTGTATTGATTTTCTTCGTTCCTTGAATATAAGCAGCTGTTAAAATATCATCTCTTTTTAGAAGTTCTTCAGTTGGACCTATTGCAACAACTTCTCCTCCTTGATCACCACCCAATGGTCCAAGTTCTATCAATATATCAGAGTTCTTGATAATTATATCGTCATGTTCAACAACTATTACATGGTTGGCGTTATCTCTTAATTTTTTCAGAGTAGTGAGAAGCTTATTTATGTCCTTGGGGTGAAGTCCGATCGTTGGCTCGTCGAGTACGTATGTGACGCCTATTAGTCCGCTACCTATTTGTGACGCTAACCTTATTCTTTGTGCTTCTCCGTTTGATAATGTGCTAGACCTTCTATCTAAAGTTAAGTAACTTAACCCTACATCGACAAGATATTCTGCTCTTTTCTCAAGCTCTAATAAAATTCGGTCTGCAATTTTAGCTCTTCTCTTATCGAGCTTCAAATTGGTTAAGAAATCTAGAAAATCATCCACCGCAAATCTTGAGAGATCATTAATTGATATATCACCAACTGTTATCGAAAGAACCTCTGGTTTGAGTTTCTTTCCAGCACAATCTGAACAGCTGTATTCACTATAATATTGATTCATTTTTTCCTTACTTCTCTTTGACCAAGCTGAATCTGACTCTCTCTCCATCCACTCAGTCCAGCGTTTGATCAATCCTTCCCATTCTCCCTTTCTCGTGTATTCTGCTGACCCTCTTGCTCTCTCCTGAATCACTTTAATTTCAACTTCATCACCTTTTGATCCGTAGAATATTCCATCCATTTGTTGTGGTGTGAGATCTTTCATTGGCATGTCTAAGGTGAAACCAAAGTGTTTTCCTACTGATTCAAGCATAGCTCTTCTCCATGATCTTGGATTTGACATTCTCTGAGCTGAGTAAGGACCTATAGCTCCTTCACTTATTGATTTATCCCAATCAGTAATAAGTTTTCGAATATCAAATTGTCTGATAACCCCTAAGCCTGTACATGTTTGACATGCTCCTGAATAATGATTAAA
>JAGLOH010000382.1 GCA_023139025.1 Candidatus Heimdallarchaeota archaeon
AGAAATATAATCTTCAGAAATACTTTGACTTTGTACTTACTAGAGACGATGTAAAAAAGCCTAAACCTCATCCAGAAGGTTTGGAAATCACGATGAAACGATTTTCCACACAGAATAGTTATGCAATTTTTGTAGGGGACAGTTGGATTGATGCAGAAACTGCTGTAAATGCAGGAGTTAAATTTATCTATTTTGGCTCAGAAGGAGCTCCTGGAACAAGAAGAAAAGTAATCAAACCAGATTATACTGTTGAATTCATGAAAGATTTGATCCCAATTGTTGAGAATTTTTAATAAATTTGTTTCAATTATACGAAAGAAATATATTCTCCCAAAAAGAGTCTTATGTGACTCATATGAAAATAAAAAAAATATTGAATATTGCACTAATTTTGCTTTTTATTTCATCCATTCTAAGCATGTCGAGTACATTAGCTTATGAAGATAATTCAACCACACCTCAAATAGAGGAAATTAACACAGTAAGTAGAGTGGTTGTTTTCAGCCTTGACGCTTTCAGATATGATTACTTAGCAAGGACAGGAGATGCAGAAACTTTTGAGTGGTTCAAAGAACAAGGAGTTACAGCTGATTATAACCTTCCTTCTAATCCTTCTGTAACTGCTATAAATCATGTTTCCATTATTACAGGTAATCATCCTGATAAACATGGAATTATGGGAAATACCTTTTTCGACTGGGAAACTTCAAAAGCTTATTCTTTATTCTCTGATGCTTCTGATCCCTACAGGGATACAAATACTGGTTTACACCTTATAACATCTAAGCCGTCTATAATACATGCAGAAGAAGAAGGAATTAAAACAGCAACTTTTGGTTGGCCATATGTTGATTATGGAACAGAATACAACGGAATTACTCCAACTTATGTCTTCGATTATGATTGGTTTGGCGCAAATAACTTGAGATATGACAAGGGAATTACAACTAAGGTAGCAAATACAATAATTGATGATCCAGAGATAGGTTTAGTATTCGCAGTGCTACCTGCTGTAGATCCCGCTGGGCATTCCGCTGGACCTGATTCAGCATTAATCAAACAGACTATTGATACAGCACTAGATGTAGCTTTGAGAGCATTTTTTGAAAAACTTGATTCTGCAGGTTTATTGGAAGAAACTGTTGTTATCTTAACCTCTGATCATGGAATGACAGATGTCACAGATAGTAATTACTTCTTAGAAGAGAAACAATTCTACCTTGATGCTGTAGGAAATACAACTGTTACTCCTTACATTGCTCATGACGCTCCAATGGAGTATCTTTACTTTATAGGTGAAACAAATACATCCATGGTTGAAGAATTTGCTACTTACCTTGAAGGAGAAGACGGAATTCAAGCTGTCTATGTCAATGATGAGCATAATAGCATAAATTTAGGTAACACAGCAGCACGAGGAATCAATATTTCTGTTTGGTTAGAGCCCGGAAGGTCAAGGAATTTTGGTTCTCAATATCTTGGAATGCATGGGTATCTAAATACTGAAACAGATATGCGAGGAATATTCTTAGCAGCTGGACCAGGAATTACTCCGAATAGCACGATCGGTGGAATAGATATTAGAGATATAGCCCCTACTGCGTTAGATTTGCTTGGAATAGAATCTGGCTTTGGTGCTGATGGATCTATTCTTTCATCGATTTATGGTTCTAGAACTGAAGCATTTTCTTATCCAGATATGTATGCTCCCACAATCACAACAATAACACTCAACCCTGCTGAACCAAGACAAGGATTAGATAATGTTATTGAAGTGAAAGTAAACGAATTTGGGACAATAGTAAGTGCAGAAGCAGAGATAACTATAGATAATGGAACTGTAAGAACAATTGATTTAGAGGATATTGGTAGCAACAACACATTCTTTGGAACTATGGGTGATTTCGTAGAAGGGCAGGTGGTATCAGTTATTGTTACAGTTGAAGACTCAATAGGTTTTCAAGCAATTGGTGATGCTGTAATATTTACTGTTAATGCTCCTCAGAAAACGAGTTATAGCTTAATCTCTCTATTATCATTGGTTTTTGTAATTCCGTTTGTTCATAGAAGAAAGAGAAAACACTAATTTCTCTTTAACTTTTTTTCTTCAAAAATAAAGCAATATATACTAGTATGTCACATGTTATCATGATATTATGAAGTTCAGAATAATTTTCAGAGGAGTTTTAACTTTAGCTTTCCTCTGGGGTTTAGTTTATGCTGTTGCAATTGGAACTATGTTAATAGTCTTTTACGTCGGAGAAATAACAGTAGTGTCACAAACATTTTCTATAGTTCTTTTGCCAATAATAGTAGCAATTGCAATAATATTTATCCAGTTTTT
>JAGLOH010000383.1 GCA_023139025.1 Candidatus Heimdallarchaeota archaeon
CATATTGATAGTAAAAATCTTTCCAAAATCTAGTATCACTTCTCTTTAGGAAATCTTCAATTAATGCTTGGAAGAATTCGTGCATTGTTTCAGATGATACATTAACGCTGTAAGCATGAGTAATTAACTTTAATAATGGATTCAGATTATCAGCATCTCTCAGAGAGAGATCAAAGATGGTTATAGGATCTGCTTGAAAAATTTGTAAAATATCTGGAATTTTCAGGAAATCAAATGAAGTCTTTAGTTTCATAACTGAATCTAAGATTTTAACTTTAAGATCTCTAAAACCTCCCTCTTGGAGATAAAATCGGAATAGGTTTAATTGAGGTTTTTTCTCAGGTAAGTAAATAATAGCTTTAGAAGCAGGACAATTGATACCTCTTTGAATTTTAAGTAAAACTTCTTCTATTTCATCAATTTCATTCATTGTACTTTTTCTTTCATCTGATAATAAACCAATAACAGAATAATAGGGAGTTAAAGTTGAGTGTAATGTCTGATATTCTGCAGGATCTACTTTGAAATCTTCTTTCATAAGAAGCATTGTTCTTTCATCTTCTATCTCTAAATCAAGAACGAAAAAACACCGTTCTTCTTCAACAGTAAACCCTTCGATTTTCAGTGATTTTTCATGTATATAACTATATGAAGCTTTTTCGATAATTCTTAAAAACTGTGAATAAGAAGTTGTAGCAAAATTATTGGTACTAGGGCTCATGACGTGTAAATGCGACTGTTTCTTGAGATTATCAGTGTTTATTGTAATAGATTTTGCACTAAATGGATCAAATAGAGGATTGAATGACATAAAATAAAATATCAAACTGGAAATCTCTGTCATTTTATTTTTTATAAGAGATTCAATTTCGGAATACTTTTTCTCTTTAGCAAACTGATGTGCTTTTTCCATTAAACTTTTAGCTTTCTCGAAGTCGTTAATATTATAAAAGGCATCTGACAGTTTTTGACACAAAAACAAGTACTTTTCCTCATCATTCCATCTGGATGATTGTAGTAGTAAATCTGCAAATTGATACAAGATTTCTGGTTCTACAAGCATAAGGGATTTGGCAAACAAAACATCAAGATTATTCAGAATTTCTGAAAATAAGTGGGAAGCTGAACCCAATTGTATTAAAAAGCTATAAATGTCATTCTTAATCTCATCAAGCTTTTCTTTAGTATATGGGAGATCTAAAGAATTCATCACTGTCAGAAGATAAACAATAACAAGAAAGATAGAATGCACATCTTTTAGAGAGTTTTTTAGAACGTCAAACCATTTGAGAGTAGAGTCAAATCCTTTAATATATTCATCTGTTTCCCAATAGGTTCTAGACTGTAGCTCAAGAACTATTGTTGCATTTTCAAAGAAAAACTCGGGATGTTTTTGGATTTTCTTAATCTCTTTGAGAACTTTCTTGTAGTTTCGTCTTTTATAATAATCAAAAGCTAGTTGAACCCTTATTCCAATTTCAATATCAAGAATTTTGATTCTTTTAGCTAAGGAAAGAGCGTTTTCAAGATATTCTAATTGCGATTCTTCTTTGTAATTTGCTATCTGAGCATTCAATAATAGTGTTTTCATTTTTGTAAAGTCATCTTTCCACTTACTTGCGAGACTATAGAGTACATCACATATTTCTTCTGCTGATTCGATTTGACCTTTGGTTAAAGCTTCTTGTCCTTTTAGAGCTAGATTAATAGAAAGAGTTTCTTTATCATTCTCAAACTCAATATTATATCTAGTTGCAATTTGAGAAAGCTCTTCATCATAGTCTTTCTCTAATTTTTTACCATCTTTGCGCCTACTCTCTTCTGGGGACAATTTACTATAACCTTCCAACAAATGAGTTTCCAGATGTAAGTTTATCAACGTTTTCTTTCAACAAAATAGGTAACAAAAAGGTTACACGCAATAAAGTTCATTAATGTACCAAACAAAAAAGGATTAGTGGTTCAGAATGAATGAATCAAGCTGGAGAGAAAGAATGCCTTTGAAAATAGACTATCCAGATAAATCAGTATTCGAATATTTCGTGGAAATTTCAAAAGGTTTTGATGATAATAAGATTCTTTTCAAAGAGGGATCAAAGGTTTATACAGCCAAAGAGATAATTGAAAAGACCAACAAATTAGCCTTTTTTTTAGATGCAAGTTCTATAGAAAAAGACGAAACAGTGGCTATTTTGTTACCTAATTCAATTGGTATGATTGTCTCGATTTTTGCATCTTTTCAAATAGGAGCTAAAGTTACTCTAATTAATACACGATTGTCTCAAAGAGAGATTGCTTTTCAATTAAGAGACTCTGAATCAAAGGTTTTAATAACAGAT
>JAGLOH010000384.1 GCA_023139025.1 Candidatus Heimdallarchaeota archaeon
TTTGTTATATTTTGCCAGAGCAGGTTTACCCATCCTCCTTGACCATATGTAATTGTAAATCCAATTAATACAATAACTGGTGGTAAAACGAAAGGTATAGTGAGTAAATTGATAATTAGTTTTTTTCCCTTGAATTCATATTTTGCAAAGAAATAACCTATAGGTAATCCAATTAATAAACACAGAACGGTTGATAAAAACGCCTGGAGTAATGTAAAACCCAGGAATTTTAGATTAAAGGGATCACTCAGGGTTTCCCAAAAGACCTTAAAACCACTTCCAGAATCTGAACTTAATGCTGTCTGGAAAATTCTAACTATTGGAATATAAAAGAAAGCTAAAAGAAAGGAAATTAAAGCTATAATTGACAAGCTAATAATGAACTTGTTTGATAAACCCTCAAAATTTCTAGATTTCTTTTGAATAGATCTAAGCATCTGTATATTGCCTTCTCAGTTTCTATGTTTTTTAATTATAACATAAGCAATTGAAGCAGTTAATATTGATAGAACAATTCCAAGGAAATTACTGAAAGGTGCGACTTCAGTCTTCCAATCACGCTTCCACTTCTCCAGATTTTCTTTTAGAAGTTCTGAAGATATCAGATTATTAAGAATATCAACTTCATTTGGATTAATTGAATTATCTATAAAACAGCTTGAAATTGTTGCATTCTCATGAACCGGATACATCCAATTATTTAACGGGATATTATCCTGCAATTCTTTACTCAAGAACCAGTCAATAAACTGTTTACCAGCATCTGGATGAGGAGAATTATTTACTAACCCAATTCCTTCAATTTGCAACCAAGCATTTTCAAGATTCTGTTCATGAGAAAGTATTGCTGCTGAAGGTGGGGGATTACCATCACCCACACCATAGATTGGGTGACAAACATCATAAGCTGGACTAGTTCCATAAGAAACCATCATTGGACGATTTTCTTCTTCGGTATAATAAATACTAAATGCATCTCCCCAACTTGAGACTATTCTAAGATCCTTTTTAGCTTCTTTCCACCAATCTCTCCAATTTTGACCTAATAATCCTTCAAAACCTATATTAGCATCGCCATAAACAGCTATTGTCCATAATAAAAAGCCGAGTCCTGGGGAACTAAAATTAGGATTCTGAACAACCAGTTTCTTATCCAAATCATAATCTAAAATATCTTGTAATGTCAGATTAGCTAACTCTGGATTAGTTGTTGTATTAATTCTGTTTACAGAATGCCATAAAGCTATTATTCCCATATCATAAGGCAAGACATATTTCTCAGAATCAAGATTATCTATAATCGTCTGAGATATGTTTGATAGTGCGGGTGAATCATAAGGTTGGAGAATCTCTTCTTCTTTTGCAGTATATATTAGAACATTATCTATTCCAATCAAAACATCTGCTACAGGATTATCCTTTTCTAGAGCAGCCTGAGTGACTATTGAATTTGCATCAGATAACAGTATAACTTGTATATCCTCTTCAAGAATTCCGCTATAGTTTGAGAATCCAGAAATGAAATCATATCCAGGATCAGCAAGAAGAGAATCATAAGTATAAATAACTAAGGAATAATCTTCAACAGCATGATTCAAAGCTTTGGATTCGCTACAAACAGACGTTATAAGCATAATAAAGACTAGACAAAGTGTGAAGACCTTTCTCATATTATCACTCCAATACATGTGAGAGAGATTTTAAATATTAGGGTCACTATATAGGCGGACTATATTATTTCGAGAGAATGTTGATTAAGTCAAATAATTCCTTCTTATCTTTGGCAAACAAATAAGAGATTGATTCAAATCCTGGACTCGCTTTATCAACCAAAACTTGCACATCTATTATCTTATCGGTTTTTTCTATTTTTGAAAGAACTTGCTTTTTTGCTATGTCTAGATGTTCTGTTTCAATAAATTTAATCTTCTTTGCAATAAAGATTTCTTTTAGTTCATCTTTTGTTTTAACACTCAGAATCCATTGAACATCTGGACGATATTTTTTCATCCAAAGGAGTAAAAGCGATGAAGTTTTAGAACACCCAAACTCAGAAGGACTAACATTTGTAATATGTTCTTTCACCTTAACTATTCTTCCTGGAAAGCTAGCTACATCATCCAAATCAATAGCATCATTTTCACAATGAGCTAATTGAGCTCCTATTTCAGGTATCCATTGATATAGGTCTTTAACACTTTTCATTTCTTCTAGAGTATCATTTAGATTCTGGAGAATTATTGATCTTGAGGCAATAGTTGGAAGAGTATCAAATCCAAAACATATGTTGCAATTCTGAATGTTATTGATTTCTGGTAGCATTTGC
>JAGLOH010000385.1 GCA_023139025.1 Candidatus Heimdallarchaeota archaeon
CTTTATATATTCCACCTCACAGTGATAAAGAATACAAAATTGAAATAGGAAAGCAGTTTAAGGATAAACTTCCTATACCTGAGGAAGTCATTGTTCAAACAGTCACTTCTGTTTTGGGCACAGAAGCTTACATTGAATTTGTATAATATGCAACAGAAAAAAAAAGTAAAATGAGAGCATTAGATGAAATTAGGATTTTTTTTCCCACTTAGACAAGAAAAAATTTATTTTTGAAATATAAATCGCTAATATTTTATACTCAAATTATATACATCATTCGCATGAGTTTCAAGTACAAGCAAGTTATAGCTGTTCGAACTGATTTGAAAATGTCTAAAGGAAAAACAGCTGTTCAAGTAGCCCACGGGTCAGTATCCGCTTACGTAAAAACTAAAAAATTTTATCCGGATTGGGCGGATAATTGGTTAAATGAAGGACAAAAGAAAATCACAGTTAAAGTAAGTTCTCAAGAAGATATACACAAACTAGCAGAACTTGCGAGAAAATCAGATTTGCCATATGCAATAATCAATGATGCGGGGCTCACACAATTACCACCAGGTACAACAACAGTAATCAGTATTGGTCCTTCAAGACAAGAGCTAATTGATAAAATATCAGCAGATTTATCATTACTTTAGACTGAAACAAGGGGTGCAGAATCTTGAACTCTGACGACTTACTCGTTCAAACAATAACAAGAAAAAAAGGAATAAACGGCCAGATTAAACAACGGTCTGAAGATTTTATTGTACTCGAAAAAATTGATGAAACTCACACACTAGATCCTAGAATTGAAACCCATAAGCTTCCTGGAAAGAAAGGATTATTCCTTCATTTTGTTCTCATAAAAAACAATATTGATACTTCTGCAGCTTTAGATTGGATTGCTAATTTATGGAAAGTCAAGCGCAATGATTTGAGTATTGCAGGAACAAAAGATAAACGAGCCTTTACTGCACAGAGAGTTTCTCTATGGGGTGTGAAGAAAAAATATGAGGAAGGAAAACTGAAAGAGATTAATCTTCCCAAAATAAAAACAAAATCATTATGTTTTAGGATCAATGAAATTAGATTAGGAAATTTATGGGGAAATGCATTTCACATCACCATCAGAGACATACTTACGGATATGACACAAACTAAAATTAAACTAGAAGATAAAATTAGTGAAATTAATGATTTAGGGTACTTACTGAATAGTTTTGGTCAACAAAGATTTGGAACAATCAGACCAATAACACATTTAGTTGGAGAAAAGCTAATTTTGGGGAATATCAAGGAAGCGCTGAAAATTTATATTGGAAAGTGCTATGAAGACGAATCTCAAGAAGCACTTGAAGCAAGAAGATTGTATTGGGAAACAGAAAATCCTCAAGAGGTTCTTAAAATCATTCCAGAACACATGCATATTGAAAGGAAAATGCTAAGAGAACTTCAAAAGCATAAAAACCATAAACAAGCTTTTTTTTCTCTGCCATTGCAATTCCAGAAGTTGTTCATTCATGCATATCAATCTTATATTTTCAATAAGTATCTACAAATTAGATATGAAAAATACTCAAAAGATCTTAGGAAACCTATAGATGGAGAAAAAGCGACTGATAATGCAGTATCGGCTCCCCTAATTGGTAATAAAATTGAATTATCGGGACAAACAGAGGAGATTCATTCTAAAATTCTTAAACATGAAGAAGTGTCAATGCAAGACTTCAATAGGCCATTAGTAATGAAATTGGGTGGAGGGGGGTCATATCGAGCATTAGGAATGAAAGTATACAATCTGAAAATCGATGAAATTGCAGAAGATGAGATAAATACAGGAAAAACTAAGGCAATCTTAAGTTTTGAATTAAGAAAGGGGTCATATGCAACAGAGGTTTTAAAGGAAATAATTAGGTAGGCTAGCTTCGAAAACATCTGAGGATTACTAAAGAAATTCATTCAGTTTTTCTAATCATTAGAAATGCATCAGAATTATCTTGATAGTATTTTCTAATTCGGGATACAATCTCAAACCCTTGTTCCTCATATAACTTAATGGCTCCTGCGTTATCAACACTAACTTCTAGTTTTGTGTTTGGATACCCTAACAAAGAGGATCGCTCAAGAAAATGTAATAGAATTTTCTTTCCAAAACCCATTCCGCGATAATTTTCTAGAATAGCTATTGAAAATATGTGTGTTTGTTTTTCAACGGGAATATATCCTCCTAGCAAAAACCCTACGATTTCCTGATCATATTCAATTACAAAGCACAATTCTGGAGCACCAAAATAGATATTGTGAATTAGAACCTCACCAAATGGGTATGGAAAACT
>JAGLOH010000386.1 GCA_023139025.1 Candidatus Heimdallarchaeota archaeon
TTCCTCTTGCAAAAGCTATGTTTTTTGCATAGAAGGTTTTCTCTAATTGAGAATGTTTGTATAGTTGGCTGATAATTACTCGAATACTTTTTTCATGTGAATAGTCTTCATGAATATCTATTTCAATCCGTATTTTGTTCTTTGAAAGATCTCTAGCATCGACTAAACCACGAATCTTCTTTGATGATATCAGATCATGGAGTTCTTCCATCAAATTGCTTTTGTTTGTAAGATAAGGGATTTCATGAACAATAATAGTAGCTTCATCTCTACTCTCTGTTGGTTCCTTCACTTCAAGTTTTGCTCTTAAGATAATTGGTCCTTTCCCAGTACTATTGAATAATTGCATAGACCTTCCATTGACAATTACACCACCTGTTGGAAAATCTGGACCTTTAACATACTCTGATAAATCCTCAACTATAGTATTAGGATCATCTATTAACTGAACAGTAGCATCAACAATCTCACCAATATTGTGAGGAGGCATGTTTGAACTCAAACCTACAGCAATACCTGATGTCCCATTTACTAATAGTAGAGGGAATTTAACAGGTAAGACTGTAGGTTCTATTTCTTCCCCATCAAAATTTTCTTGAAACTTAACAATTTCTGGAATAACATCTTGAAGCAATTCAGTAGATATTTTAGCCAATCTAGCCTCTGTGTATCTCATAGCAGCAGGTGGGAAACCATCAATAGAACCAAAGTTTCCTTGTCCATCAACAACAGGATAGCGTAAAGAAAATGGTTGAGCAAGTCTTACTAGAGTTTCGTAAACACCACCTGCATGAGGATGGTATTTACCAGTGACTTCCCCTACAATTCTTGCACATTTTTTATGAGAACTTGCATGAGTTAATCTCATCTGATGCATAGCCCAGAGAATCCTCCTATGAACAGGTTTTAAACCATCTCTAGCATCAGGTATTGCCCTCTCACTGATTATATAATAAGCATAGTCAGTATATGCTTCTTCCAAAGTTTTTGATAAAGATGAACGATGGATAATTTCGCTTGTTTCATCACTTGTCATTTTAATTAACCCCTATTCACAACTCCAATTCATCAGGTACTTCATCACCGGATATCTCAATATCAACAAGCTCTTCAGTTGTATCTTCAACAACAGATTCATCTGTATCATTTCTAGTAATACCATATTCTTGTTGATACTCATTAGCATCAAGTTTGAATACCTCTTCCATGATGAATCTCTTTCTGAAACTCACATCGCTCCCCATCAGTTGCTCAAATCTTTGGTCTGCGAATGCTGCATCGTCTATTCTTAATTGAACTAAATATCGACTGTTTTTTTGCATTGCAGTCACTTCTAACTGTTCTGCATTCATCTCACCTAAACCTTTGTATCTCTGAATTCTAATGTTGGAAGGATCAATTTTAGCTTCTGTGAGTTTTTCTAAGATTGCATCTCGTTGTTCCTCCGTGAAGCAGTATTCGTGGTTGCTATTTTTTAGAATATCAGATTTCCCTCTTGTAAGATGGATTCTAAAAAGTGGAGGTTTAGCTACATAAATCAGACCAACTTCTATCAACTCACGCATATATCTATAGAATAAAGTAAGGAGTAAGGTCATAATATGAGCACCGTCAACATCTGCATCTGTAAGTATGATTACCTTTCCATATCTGCATTTTTCTATTTCAAAATCGTCGCCAATCCCAGTTCCTATTGCCATAATAATACTCTGGATTTCTTTATTACCAAGAGCTTTCACCAGTCTAGACTTGAAAACATTCAGGACTTTTCCTTTTAAGAACAGAACTTCTTGAAATTGACTATCTCTAGCTTTTACTGCAGTTCCACCAGCTGATGGACCTTCAACTAAAAATAACTCTCTTTTTGTGGGATCAGTTTCTCTGCACTCTACAAGTCTTCCCGGTAACCCCATTCTTTTATCTTTCATTCTAACAAATTCTCTTGCTTTCCTTGCAGCTACTCTTGCAGTCTTCGCTTCCATAGCTTTTTCGATAATGTTTCTAGCTGTTTTTGTATTGATTTCTAAATATTCTTTGAATTTATCAGCCATTACTCTTTGAATAATTCCCTCAACTTCACTATTACCAAGTTTAGTTTTTGTTTGTCCCTCAAATTGAGGTTCAGGATGTTTTATACTTATAATCGCAATTACTCCTTCCCTGGCATCTTCACCACGTAAATTGTCAGATTTATCCGTTATTAGTTTCTTTGTACGTCCATAATCATTGAGTGTTCTTGTTAATCCTGCTTTAAAACCTGAAATATGCGTTCCACCTTCTGAAGTATATATCCCATTTACAAAACCCATTATAATTTCAT
>JAGLOH010000387.1 GCA_023139025.1 Candidatus Heimdallarchaeota archaeon
CGGGTACGATGTTTGAAGGTTTTAAGGAAAGGTTCACTAAATCTTTTAAATCAAAAGTTCCAGATCACTTGATTTTCAATATAACTGCAAAGTCGGATAGACTTACTTCAGGATGGATTGGTGGATCAGTACTTTCTGGTATGAAGGTTTTTGAAGAACGTAACTTCTGGGTTTCTAAAACTGAATACGATGAGAAGGGATCAAAAGCTGTTGATAGATGCATTTAATTTGCGTGATTTACTTAATCCCCCATATTTCCTTAGTTTTTTGTTCTAATTTCTCCAATTCCTTTAAAGATGGCTTTTTCTTTCCTTCTTCAAATTTATGAACTTCATCTAGAACATATTTATTGAGAGGAGTTGGAACATTGTATTTTTCCCCTTGTTCAACTAAATAACCATTAAGAAAATCGATTTCAGTTCTTCTCCCACTTTCAATTGATTGTAAGCTAGATGATCTAAGATTTTTGTATTTTCTTCCAATAATCTTGATTATTATTTGTTTATAAAAATGCTTGAAAGAAAAACCATGAAGTTCTTTTTTGGTCAAAGCTAGTGAGCTAACATTCAGGTTGTTTAATTTCTGTAACTGCACACCTTTAGCTTCAGCTACCTTCACTCCTTCAGTCATTACTGTTAAAAATGCGATTCTAGTGATTTTTCTTGCTAGCATTTCACCGAGCATCAATCCACTTATAACTCCAAATGAAGCAACTGATACATTAATCAATAGTTTAGTGAATTTTTCATTAGTAATATTGTCTGAATACGTTGTTGGAACAGTTTCTGACAGTAATTCAGCGAGTTTAGCATCTATTTCTTGCTTCGGTCCCTTTGTTCTTCCAATTACCATCTCACCAAGGGAAGTTTTTATCGCTTCAGCATGCCCATTTCTTGTTGCTCCAAAACTTACAACGCAACCTAACAAATTTTTACCATCAATTTGTTCTGCTAGTTTCTCTTCATACATGCCATTTGTCATAGTAATTAGAGTGTAATCTTTGCTAAGTTTACCCTTAATTCTGTTAAAGGCATCTTGAATCTCTGTTAACTTTGTAACCATAAAAACAATATCAAGTTCTTCAGGTAAATCCTCTATAGTAAGCACAGGCGTTAAATTTTCCTTAACAATATATTCCCCACTTACACCAGTTACCTTCAACCCTCTTTTTTCAATCAAATCAAGAGTTTCTTGATGTTTACATACAACATAAAGAGGAAAATCATTTTGAGCTAAATCGGCAGCAATAACTGTTCCAATTGCACCCAAACCAACTAACGCAGCTTTCATGAGATTCAACAAACTAGCTATATATTAAAATTTTCTAAAAATAAGAAAAAAGAGTAGGGTTAAAGTTCTTTAAAAGATTCAATAACTCTCTCTGCTGCTTGAATACTTGCTCTGTAGTTTCCTTCTTTTGTTTGAGCACCAATATGAGGAGAAATGATTACATTGTCATGATGTAGAAGAGGATTATCAGGTTCAGGAGGTTCTTTTTCAAATACATCAGTACAATAATATCCAAGTTGTTCCGATTCAAGTGCTGCATGTGCTGCAACTTCATCAACAATTCCACCTCTAGCACAATTAATAATTACTGATCCTTTCTTCATTATGGCTAATTGTTCTTTTCCAATCATGTGTTTAGTTTCTTTGGTCAATGGAAGATGTAAACTAATGTAGTCTGCTTCTTTTAGTACTTCATCCATGGTAGACTTCATCTCAACAACAGGATTTTCAGGTACAAAAGCATCATAACCTATTGCATTCAAACCTAAAGCTTTGCATTTTACAGCTAAAGCAGTTCCGATTCTACCTGTTCCAATCAATCCTAATGTTTTACCATCAATTTCCCTGGAAAAAAGTTCTTTCTTCATAGATTTGAATAATCCAGGATCAGCTTTAATTTGACATGTTCCTCTAACGACATCTCGAGTCGATGCAAGTATCATAGTCAAAGCTAATTCAGCTACAGAATTTGTAGTTGCGGCTGGGGTATTCACTACTTTGATACCTCTTGCCATAGTAACTTCAAGATCTATATTATCGAGACCTACTCCAGCTCTTCCTATTACCTTAAGGTTAACAGCTTTTTCTAGGAGCTCTCCTCGAACTTTTGTAGCTGATCTTACTATTATGGCATCATATTCGCCAATTATTTTGGGGAGATCTTCTTTTGGAATATCCCATCCAACTTTCACTTCAAATCCAGCATTTTCAAGTACTTCAATTATTTTTTCATTTAATTTGTCAGATAATAATACTTTGGGCATTTTTTTCACCTATAGATTCCATACTTCTTCAATTGCTGTTAA
>JAGLOH010000388.1 GCA_023139025.1 Candidatus Heimdallarchaeota archaeon
GATAAGGTTTCTTACTATCCCATTCATTCCAATAGTTTCCTTCTTCAGTTTCTATCTCGTACCAGACATTACTTGACTTTGAAAAAGCTTGAGAAGTTCCTCCTAGATTATTATCTATGAAAGTGTTATGGTGAATAGTGTTGTTAGTTGCAACAAATATTAAGGAAATCCCATAATCTTCATTTACCTGTAGGAAATTGTAAGTAATTAGACAATAATAAGACATATCTAAACAAATCCCTAAATCATTGTTTTTGCAAATGTTTTGAGTCAAAGTAGAATTTGGGGAAGAAATCAGAAAGATACCATAACCATTGTTATTACAGATATTATCGGTAATTGATGCACCAAAGGAAGAAGTCAGATAGATACCATCAATATTGCTATTACAGGTGTTATTGGTTATTGATACTCCATCGGAAGAAGACAGATTGATACCATCAATATTGCTATTACAGGTGTTATTGGTTATTGATACTCCATCGGAAAGACCCAGACGGATACCAAAATTATTGTTAATACAGGTATTATCGGTTACTGTCGCTCCAGAGGAAGCAGCCAGACAGATACCATCGTAATGGTTAATACAGGTGTTATTGGTTACTGTTGCCCCAGAGGAAGTAGCCAGATAGATACCAGTCCAATAGTTGTTAATACAGGTATTATTTATTAAACTTGTATTAGGGGAAGAAGAAACTTGAATCCCAACCCCATTAGTAGCATTTTCACAGTAGTTATTTATTATCTTTGCACCTGGAGAATTATCAACTAATATACCACGTATATTTTCAACACATTTATTATTTTCAACATAAGCTGTTCCTTCTGCATTACTTGAAAGGTAAATACCACAACTACCAACATCCACATAGCAATTACGAATAACAAAATATTTGGTTGTATCTTCAATAGATATACCCTTTCCTACTGTTGCTAGAATAGTATAATTTTCTACAATATACGGCTCTTCTTCAGTTCCAAGACCAGGAAAACCATAATCTGTGAAATTATTGTCATGAGTAATTATTATCGGTTCATGAGGTGTTAAAGATAAATCAAATAATTTAGGTGAAGTTGATGATAAAGTTAAAACACACTGATCATTTTTCTTATCACTCCCACTGAATGAAGCGCTTGTTGATGTTTTATTATTGAAAGAAAAGATAATTATACCTATTACAATCAATCCATAAACTAATTTTTTCTTCATTTTTTTACCTCTGTTTTGTAATATTACATTACAAATTACAATATTATTTTCATTCTAATATTTAAAGGTTATGTACAAATACAATAAGTTTAAAATAACCTGTGAGAGTATTACCATGTGTAATAATAATGCCTGAAGTAAAGAGTAAAGGTGGAAGACCCAGAAAGTACCCTAAGGAAGACAAATATGCTAGACAAAAAGCATACAATGAACGTAAGAAGAAGAAAATGAAAGAATTGGAAGAAAAAGTGAAAGCACTTCAAAAAGGTAGAGATCTATCCCCAGAACAAAAAAAAATACTTGAAGATTTGGATTTATCAGAGTATGATGTTTTTAGTTGGACTAAGATTACACCAAATGAAATAGCTTTATTGGGATCACGGGAATTGGAGAGGACAATTGCAGAATTTCAGAAGATTTCAGCTAATAATTCAACACTGAAATTTCACATACTCAACCTTATTATAAAAACAATCAATATAGATTATTTTCATTCCTCAGATGATATATCAACAAAGGAACTTTTAGCAATGTTGAAAGAAGATGTTAGTAGTATCCTTGACGCAGGATATGAATCCAATCAACAACAAACACTTTTTTACCTTATGGAAGCAGAATTAGCAAGCAGAGAAAGATCCTCCACGAGAGAGAGGAAATTAGATATTTTTGAAGCAAAAGTGGAGGAATTAGAAAGAGAAGCAAAAGTGAAAGAAAAAGAAATTAAAAAAATTGAAAAGCTCACAGAGCAGTAATATTTCTCCTTTCTTAATAACGTTTAATAATAGCAAAGAGAAACTTTGTTTTGGATGTTAGGTGGTGATAATACTACTCTGCTCGAAATCGAAGAATTACTAAGGCATATGAAAATAGATGAGGTAAAATCAAAGCTAGAGAAATTCGAAAAACAAAATAATATTACAGAAGAAGAAACACTTCGAGTTAAACTGCTTAAGATTAAGCTTTTATTTGATACCAACAAATGGGGAGAAGGTTTAGATATTTTAGAAAAGATTTTACCAGAGTGCGAAAAAACTGAAAACAAGCAAATTTGGCTAGATGCTTTGTTTTTAAAGAACACATATTACACTGA
>JAGLOH010000389.1 GCA_023139025.1 Candidatus Heimdallarchaeota archaeon
GTGTTTAATAATGCTAAAGAACGATGAGGATTGCTTTCCGAAAGACTATCGTTGTTCTTGTAATGTTCTTCTTTCTATTTTCTAGTGAATCGCAGGTTTACTCCATAGATACTGAAGATTTCGATAATCCAATTGAAACCTATGCTGTTCTTTTTGATCAATTTGCAGTTGAGGTAAACGGCACACTTATGGGATCAGCAATTGAACTGAAAGATTCTCTTCTTCAAATAGGATGGTCTGATGACAACGTTTCATTGTTTATAGGAGATGAAAATCTTACAAAAACAATTTTCCTTGAGCAACTAAATTACTTGGAACAGGAAGTTGATGACAATGATTTAGTTTTCATTTATATCACGGCTCATGGTCACATTTATTGTCGAGACGTATTGGATTTCAACAGCTGGTTTCAAGCAGAGTTCGATCAAATTGGAACAGCTAATAAAGTCTATTTGATGGAATCTTGTTATGGTGGAGAATTTGTGAGACTTTTTTCAGGAAGATGTTATGCAATGAGTAGTGTAAGCCCATTTGAACTTGCAATCGCTTATATTCCTGGTGAAAATGGTACATGGACTTTAAGCGAACCTCCTTTTGCGGGAGGTATTTCCTCACATTTCTGGGCTAAAGCAATGACAAATATTTCTGCTGATTCGTCTCTTGACGGTGTAATAAGCTTAAATGAGATGTATTTGTATTCATTACCACTTATCAGGAATTGTTATAAAGAAACATTTGAAGCAAATCCTAGTTTAGCAGATTATGTAGAATCCATAGCAGGGTACACAGAAAACTACCCCATGCCAACCGTCTTGAATAACCTATATTATGATTTAACCTTAAACGCTACAGATTTCATTCTAAACCATGAAAAGTATGTCTGGGAAGATGATGTAAAAGGACCTACCATTAATAGTCAAAATGTAATATATTACACTGATGAAGCAACAGTTGATGTTATTTTTGAATTAAGTGATAGATCAGATTTTAACTATTATTGCTATGTAGATGTAGATTTGAAAACATGGGGAAGTCATGGAGCAACCAAGGCGAACCCTTGGAATTACATATTTAGTTTATCAATTGATGAGAAACGGGATTATAATGTTACCATTGCTGTTGTTGATGAATGGGGAAATGAAAATACTAATTTTACTTTGGTGAAATATGTTGGTGATAGCAAAGAAGTTTCATATGGTTCTATTTCTTCTCTGATAGCAATTGTATTTTTACCAATAGTTGTACTCTACTACCGAACTAAAAGAAGAAAAGATTAAATAAGTATGGTTGAATTTCTCAAATATCGTTGAGACTTCCATAATTGCGGGGATAATCAAGTGGTCAACGATGACGGACTCAAGATCTATCAAGAGTCATTGGCTAGATGGGACATCCGTTCCTTAGTGGTTCGGGAGTTCGAATCTCCCTCCCCGCACCATTTTTCTTTAATTTTATAGCGTTTTTTTAAACTTGTTTTATAACAACATTTTTTTAAAGAGTAGTTCTCAAAACTCAATCATGTCTAAAATACCTTATCCAACAACAAAGTTCCTGAAGGTTAAATGCGCTAGCTGTAACAATGAGCAAGTAGTATTTGATTCTGCTAAAATTGTTGTTAAATGCACTGTATGTGAAGAAGATTTAGCTCATCCTCGTGGTGGTAAAGCTAAGATATTGGGTGAGATAGTAGAAGTACTATCTTAATAGTAAGAATTTTCACTCTTTTAATTCAATATTTTCAGCAATGTCTTTCATTACAAGGCCTTTTGCGTTTTCTTTTGGTAGTAAACAAACATCCTCAAGTTCAAAGGGTCCATATGTTTTACCATCCAAACCTTTGATTTTTTCTTTTGTACTTTGTATGAATCTAATTGCCACAAAATCTATTTCATCATCTAAATCTGTATCTTCACTGGTTACTGAGGGTAAGCTCAAATCAGTGTATGCGACATCTTTTGGTGAAAAAACATCTTTTCGATAAATGTCATATACTTGTTTCATTCTTTCATAGAATTTTTGCTCTTCTCGAGCAAGATTCACATTTACCTCTTGTTTACTCAAAACGATTTGGATAATTTTACTTGTTCTAAGTTTTAGTAAATCATTAATCACATATTTTAATCGATGTAATCTCTCTTCTAGTATCTTCTTGATAAGAGGATTAATTTCTTCTTTAGTTCTGACTGTTCTCACTTTTAAAAAATCTCTCATAGCACCATAGAAAGCTTCATTCATGGGAGTTAGTTGTTCTTTTTCCCGTTCTTCTTTCCATTTATTTTGAATTTTATCAAACACGATG